>JAZNBA010000072.1:0-144792 GCA_045586785.1 Eubacteriales bacterium
TGACAGCTTGGAGTAGTCATGATCCAGCAGCTCCAGCTTTTGTGTTTCTTCCGTGCCGCAAAGAGAACAGGTTCGCATTTGCTCTCCGGCTACGGTGCAGTCAGATTCGGTCACTATCTCCCAGTTGCCGAACTGATGCTCACACAGGGGATAATCCTCCGGGAAGAATGTGTGCATCAGCACGTAGATCGCGTCGTTTGCGTTGACTTGTCCGTCTTTATCCACGTCGGCGTTGCCGGTGATGGGGTAGTCGTCCGCAAAAAACGTGTGCATCAAGAGATATATTGCATCGTTGGCGTTGACGTTGCCGTCGCCGTCAAAGTCGCCTGCGACAGTGGCACTTGCCGAAACCCCAAGCAGCGCTATCGTCAACACGATGCAAACTATTACAGATATTTTTCTGAGTGCGCTTTTCACTTGTCTGTCCTCCGAAATGTAATTGAGTTTGTTCAATAAATTTTATTATATCACAGTCAAAAGGTAATTTCAACAAAAATACACGAAATACGGATAAGATTTCCCGATTTGGTCTGTCCTCTTGAAATTTTTGCCTATGTGTAGTATAATAAAGTTGTAAATCAATCGAGGTATACTGAGCTATGGATATTATTCGTTCATCACTTTATTTTATAATCTGCTTTATCGCGTCCATCGCGGGGGCCATATGCGGCATCGGCGGCGGGGTCATCGTTAAGCCCGTGCTGGATCTTTTCGGCTGGGACAGCGTTTCTACCATTAGCTTTCTTTCGGGGTGCATGGTGCTTACCATGAGCTGTTATTCCGTGGGACGGTCCATGATAGCGGGGGAGAGGACGGTCAAGGCAAAGACCATCACGCCGCTTGCTATCGGTGCGTCAATTGGCGGAATTGTTGGAAAATGGCTTTTCGGCATTATCAAGGCGGCGTTTGAGAACCCCAACCGTGTAGGCGGCGTGCAGGCAGCGTGCCTGACGCTTATCACCGTAGGAACGCTGTTTTACACTATATTCAAAAGCAAGATCAAGCCTCACGAGGTCAAAAACTCTGTTGCATATGTAATAATCGGACTGCTGCTCGGTATCATGTCCAGCTTTCTCGGCATCGGCGGCGGCCCTATCAATATCGTTGTTTTGCACTTCTTTTTCGCTATGGACAGCAAGACCGCGGCGGCAAACAGCCTTTACATTATCGCCTTCAGCCAGCTGACCAGCCTTATTTCCACGCTGGTCACAAACACTGTGCCCGATTTCAAGATACTCGCGCTGGTCTTTATGGTGCTGGGCGGACTGCTTGGCAGTATGGCAGGCCGTGCCGTCAACAAAAAGATGGACAACCGCGCGGTGGATAAGCTGTTTATCGGTATGATGGCGGTGATAATTTTTATCAGTATTTATAATTGTGTGAAATATTTTGCGGTGTAAATTCTGACTTTTTGGAGTAATAATTATGAAATATGAATTGGCAGTTGAGGAACTGTCGAATAGATACCGAAAGATTTTTTTGGAGCAGGGAGAGGAGCCGAGCTGGGCGTATCGCAAAATCAATGACGCATCAAAGCTTATACATTGCCCGATCCCATTTGTTGGCAAGAATTATTTTACTCAACCTGTCAAGGTGCTTATGTATGCAAGCGCTGAAAATCTATCTAAATATGATGGATATCTGGATGACGATGAAGTGGCAATAAATAGGCACAGATCGTTTTTCGAGAGATCTGTGAAAGAGAACAACACTTACTTTCCCAATGTTCATATTGAGCCTATAAGTAACGGCGCGCTTGCTCTGTGCGCGCTGCATATATTGTCTCGCATTTCGGATGTGGGAGATATATCTCCGTCGGATTTTTTGGAAACTATAGCATTCGGCAATTACGCAAAGTTCACCATATGTCCTGACAATAAAAAGCATAATATAGATTATGCGGGTAACTGTGATTATTTGTTGTATTCTCAGCCCTATGTGGCGGCGGATCTTGAGGTGCTAAAGCCCGATTATATTATAATGGTGCGGAGTATGTATCTGGGGCAGGGAAAACAGAAGGCTTTTGTGGACAGCCATAAAGGTAATGCCAAGGTGATACCGATATATCAAATGTCGCCGAGAACAATAAATACCGGGCGCTTGTTCGGAAGCTATGAGCCACCGGCACCGGGCACTCTGCATCCGACGGTGATGGAATGGTACTCACATTTTTGTCCGAAATCCATATCAAAACCAAAGTTTTTGCCTGTGTTTACATATTTGGATGAGGTCTTGAAAGGTGTATTATAAAATATGTCGATATAAATCTGCTTGCGCGGATTTATATCGACATATTTTTGTATTATGTATTTTGATATTTCTGAGACTGCACTCTGAACATTTCGGCATATTTGCCGTTTTGCGCCAGCAATTCGTTGTGACTTCCTTGCTCGATAAGGCGTCCTGTGTCGAACATATAAATAGTGTCCGCGATGCGAGTGGTGGACAGACGGTGCGAAATGAATATGACCGTTTTGTTGTCGGTGCGGTGCAGTATGGATTGGTTGAGGTCGTATTCCGCCATGGGATCCAGCGCGCTTGACGGTTCATCCATTATAATGATGGGATAGTCGCGGGCAAAGGCGCGGGCGATAGCAACCTTTTGCGACTCTCCGCCCGAAAGGTTTGTGCCCTTGTCGTTGAATTCGCGGGTCAGGTGCGTGTCTATGCCGCCGTCAAGTGTGTTCAGCTTGTCGGTGAAATCGGCGCTTTCAAGGGCGGACAAAACCGTTTCGCGGTCTTTTTCGGCATCATACCCGCCGTTCATAACGTTTTCGGCAATGGACGTGGCGAATATCTTGAAATCCTGAAAAACAGTGCCAATCTTTTGGCGGTACTGCTCGGGGTCGAATTCTCTTATGTCAACGCCGTTGTAAAGAATGACGCCCTCGGTTGGGTCATAAAGCCGCATCATGAGCTTTATGAGCGTGGTCTTGCCCGCGCCGTTATAGCCGACGATAGCTATCTTTTCGCCGGCGCGGATGGTCATGTTTACATTTTTCAGCGCTTCTCGGTTTTGACTGTTGCTGACGGGAGATTTGTGATCCTCGTCATGAAAAGCATATTTGGGATGGGCAGAGAACTCATAAGAAAAGCTGACGTTACGAAGCTCCAGGCTTTTGAATTCCTCCATTTCACGCTTGCCCTTGCTTATTGTTGGAACAAAGCGCATAAACTCGCGGTATTTTTCAATAAACAGTGAATGCTTGGGATATTTGGACAGCCTTTCTATAAGGTCTGTCAGCATCCAACGTATGCTCCAGACCACGTTTATGGCGGCGGCAAATCCGCCGACCTGGATACTGCCTGTCTTGAGCATATTGACCATGATAAGGCAAATGGCAAAGAAGGTAAGCGTGGACAGACCGTTCCAGCCAAGTCCATAGCAAACAAAATATTTTTTGCCGTACTTGACGTCCAGCTTTATTATATCATTCATGGCGTCATCATACTGCTTTATGAGAAGATCGTCCGCATGGCTTATGCGAAGCTCCTTGGCGTAGTCGGGCAGGTGATATACCCGTCCCACATAATTCTTTTTGCGCCATAGAGGCATAGTTTCTTTGCTGTGGTTAAAGTTTATTTTGTTTCCGATAAGGTTGCAAACGACGGTTACGACAGAGGAGACAAAAAGTATGACGGCTATTATGGGATCTACAGTTATGAGCAAGCCCAGCAGAGTAGAGGAGGCTACTATTCGGTTTATCAGCTTGCCGGTGTCCTCGATCACCTCGATAGCTCTTGTGTCCGACTCATTCATTGCCCAGACAAAATCATTATAAAATTCGGGATCGTCAAAGCAGGCAAGGTCCAGCGAGCGCGCTTTAACAAACAGCTCCTCGTGCATACGAAGATGCAGCTTTTGCTTCAGTAATGGATTTTTGATTTTCCAGTACCAGCGGCTGAAGGCGTGGGCGACTATGTAGAACAGTGCCATGATACCGACAATTTTTGCCGCGTATAAAAAGTCGGTGCCGCTGCCTACGGCGTTGAGCAAATTGAATGTAAATACGGCGCTTGCCGAATTTATAAAGCCCCAGATAACACCTTCGATTATCATCCAGAAAAAGTATTCGGGCGTATACCGTATGATCTTGCCCAACATATGCAGGTTGTTACTGAGAATGGAAAACAACTTTTGACGGGGTTTTTTAGCCATTTAAGTCATCCTCCTTTCCCAGATAATTTTCGGCTTGACGGTGAAACATCTCGGCATATTTGCCACCCAGTGCCATAAGCTCGGAATGACTTCCGCACTCGGCGATGGTGCCGCCGTCCATAAGCAGAACTCGGTCTGCCAGCGTTGCGGCGGACAGACGGTGAGAAATGAAAATAACACTTCTGCCCTCGGTGGCACGCATCATATTTTCAAACATTTTGTATTCCGCGATAGGGTCCAGCGCGCTTGACGGCTCGTCAAGCAGCACCAGAGGCGTATTATCAGCAAAAACGCGGGCAAGCGACAGCTTTTGCTGTTCGCCGACAGATAAGTTTTCGCCCTTGTCGTCAAATTCACGCGTCAGTATTGTATTGATTCCGTTGGGCAGTCGGTCTATTTTGTCCGACGCACCGCTTTCCTTGAGCGCTTGAATTACAAGCTGTTCGTCATTTTCACGCGCGGGGCGGAGAAGTACGTTATCGCGCACGCTCATGGAGAACATTTTGAAGTCCTGCAGTACCGTGCTGAAGCTGTCGCGGTATGAGTCCAGGGCCATTTGCTTTATATTAGTGCCGTTCAGCGTTATTTCGCCCTCGGTTGGATCGTAAAGCCGCAACAGCAGCTTGACAAGTGTGGTCTTGCCCGATCCGTTACTGCCCACAAGCGCTATTCGCTCACCCTTATGCAAGGTAAAGCTGATGTCGTGCAGGGTGTCGTTATCACATCCATCGTAACGGAAACGAAGTCCTTTTACTTCAAGATCTCCGCCGTCCCGGGGCGCAGTCAGCTCGCCGCCCTTGATGGCAGGGGCATAGTCCAGCATAAAGCGCACGTCGTCAAGGAACAGTGCGTGCTCGCCGAATTCGGCAAAGTTTTGAATAAGATTATTGAGACAGTAAGAAATAGTTCCGATAGAGCCAAGCACGACTATACAGTCACCAACGCTCATACTGCCGACGCACATTGTTTTCCACACGGCATAAAGCGTGGCGCCGAGTATGGTGACTACCTCAAGACCTATGTTTTGTATGTAGGCGTAAATAGCTTGCTTTGTTCCGTATTTTTTGATAAGCAGACGGAAGTCATAGAATGTGTTGCGAAGGTCGCGCAGCATATTTTGGTACATTCCGCCGATACGCATTTCTTTTGCATACTCACCAAGATAAAACGTGCGTTTGACATATGCGGCGCGGCGATTTATTTTTTTGCGCTCAGAGGCAAGGTCGTGGTTAGCAATTTTTTCAAGACGCTTGAATATACCCAGCACGAGAGGGAACAGGCCGAAAAGTATGAGCCAAGGGTCTATTACGAAAAGAAGCATGGAGTTGGCGAACAGCGCAATTATTCTTGATATAAGGCTGTCAAGCGTGCGCATGACCTTTATCATGCGGTCATAAGCGGCGTCCATGGCTTTTACGTGGTTGTCGTAAAATTTGGGGGACTCATAGCACCCAAGCTCCACCTCGGCAGATTTGCGAAAAAGCATTTTTTCAATGTGTGATGCTATTCGTCGTTCGTGGACGGGAGATATAACGTTCCAGAACCAGTTGAGCAGCAAATATGTCAGTAAGCATGTCAAACCCAGAATTGCCACATACCTCAATATGCCTGCGATGTCCTCACCGTTTTCAACGCCGTTGACTATTTTTCTCAGCATATAGCTTTCGGATAAAAAGTCCAGTATTCCGTATACAAAGGAAGAACCGAGATATATTGCAAGGTATATGGGAGATGCCTTCCAAATGCACCGCAAAGCAAAGGTGTTGTTTTCCAGCGTGCGTTTGAAAGGCAGTTTTTTCTTATTTTGTTTTTTAGCCATTTTTACCTCCCGAGGATTCATTAAAGCTATTATAGCGCATTTATTTGTGATAGTCAACAAACCAACAGTTGACTTTTACAATTATATCACCGCAGACACATTTTGTCAAGTATTACTTATCGCTATTGGTAAAATAAAATCATTGATGATAATGTACAATAATAATATAAACATCGCGGAGGACGGTATATGATATACAATATTGCGGACAAAATAAGATATTTGCGTGATAAGGCAGGCTTGACACAGACGGCGCTTGCCAAGCGTCTTGGCATCTCGCGAAGCGCGGTAAATTCATGGGAGATGTCGCTGTCCTCGCCGTCGGTGGCGAACATTATCGAGATGACGCAGATATTTCATGTCAGTGCCGACTATCTTCTTGACGCGTCGGATAAAATGATGATAGATATTACAGACCTCACAAACGACGAGCGCGAGGTGGTGCTCAAGCTTATCGCTTGCTTTGAGGCTAACAGAGATATAAAAGGCTCTAATTGATAAAAACCCGTTGGATTTCCAACGGGTTTTTATCATATAATATCAATTTCGACATCTAAAGCCTGTCCCAGCGGCAGAGAATATATGACCACCTTGTCGGGTCGTTTGCCGCAAATGCGCTCCAGCGCTGCGGCGTAATAGGACAGCTGAGTGCGGTGGCGCTCGGCGAGCTTGGCTTTTGCCAGCGACGGCTCGGCGATCTCCTCGGGCGTGAGATAGTCAGTCTTGTAGTCGCAGAGTATCAGCTTGCCGTCCTCGTCTGTGAAGAACAAGTCGATGACGCCTTGAACCAGCAGCTTTTCGCCTTCAAGGGTAGCAATTGTGTCTTGCTTATCCGAGAAAACGGCGGCGGGCAACATTATATTGAAGCGTTGCTCTCGGCGAATCTCGTGAGCGTGGGAGAGTGAGGTGTAAAATTCGGATTCAAAAAACGCGGTCAGCTGCTTGAAATTTACAAGCGACGCAATTCGAGAGGGAATAAATCCGCGTTCTGTCAAGCGGTCAAGCTCGGCGCGAACGCCGTTTTTGACGCAATTATCAAAATCGCAGAATTGCAGAAATACGTGTGTTGCGGTTCCGCGCTCGGCGCCTGTGGCGCGCTCGCGCTTTTCGGAATCCATAAATGAGGGAGTGAACATCAGCGAGCTGAGGCGCGGTGGTGCACTCTCCTGCTCGTCCACCGATTGAGCGTTGTCGTCCTCGTCGTCCAGCATACCGGGGTACAGTCTTGACACCGAAAGCTTGGCGGGCAATTTTGTCAGGTGCTCGTAGGGATATACAAACGAAAATCTTGATCTGAGCGTGTCGGCAAAGCTGTCAATATCTTCATCGCTGAGATCTGACTCGGCAGTGTTCTGCTTTGCTTGATACATTTGCGGGGCAGGAACGTTTGACTGAGCGATTATATCCACGGTATAACAAGCATCGGGGGCAGGGGTCAGCGACACGGCAGGCAGTATCCAGCTCAAATATGAGGTGGCGTGAAGTATGGGATAGGATGATGGGAATTCACGCTCACTGTCGGCATTGTTAAGCTTGCCATCGAGGCCGCGCAGACACTGAGCTGTGAGGTACAAACGCTCACGTGCGCGCGTCATTGCAACGTATAGCAATCTCATTTCCTCCTCGGTCTGCGCACGTATACTGCGAAGCGCCGCCGCGTATCGGACGGGCGTGTTGAGCTTGGCAAGACCTGTTGAGTCCTTTATGCGGACGCCGGGGGGCAGACCGCGGCTGAGCACAAGTTCTTTTTTTGCGTCCTTGAACTGAAAATCCTTACCGCACCCGCATACAAAGCATACGGGAAATTCAAGTCCCTTGGAGTGGTGTATGGTCATGACCGTGACGGCATCAGCACCCGGCTCGGCGGGGGGCGTTTCGCCCTCGTCGCCCTCGGAAATGGCTTGATTGATGTATTTTATAAAATTGTAAAGGCCGCGGAAGGAGCCTGATTCGAATTGACGCGCGTACTCATAAAGTCTTTGCAGATCGGCGCGCGCCTCGTCATCCGATGCAAGCGATAATATAGCGGTGTCGCGGTAAAGACCGCGGAGCAGCTTATCGGCAGGAAGTGCACGTGACATATTGCGATAAGCGCACAGCTTGTTAATGAAATTTTTGCATTTGTGACCTATGCTGTCATCTTCTTCAGCCATGGCAGTGAGCGCGTCGTGCAGTGAAGTCGAATGCGGAGAGTCGGCACGTATAGCGGACAGCTCGTCCATTGTAAAGCCGAAAAGGGGAGAGCACAGCACGCCCGCCAAAGGAACATCCTTTTGGGGATTGTCAATGGCAGTGAGCAGGCTTATCATCAGTGACACCTCGGGACGTGAATAATATCCCGCGGCACTGTCGCTGTTGACGGGTATGTTTATTTCTCGCAAGGCAGACGTGACTGCCGCGCAGGTGGACTTGGAACGGCACAGCACGGCAATATCGCCCGGGACAAGTGCTTTGCCGTCGGCGCGCTTTTCTTTTTGGTTTATCAGACGCGAGATCTCGGCGGCTATATACGATATTTCTGTTGCATCCTCTGCCGCATCGTTTGCGTCCTCGTCTTTGACAGGCGCGTCCGATTTGTCGTCGGGCGCTATGATGACTACATGTGCCTTGGGTGATTCATAATCTTCGGGGCATAGCTTGGAAAACACCAGGTCATCTCCTGCAACGTAGCCGACCGAGCTGCCGCAGGCGCGGAACATACGGGAGCAGATAAGGTTTGTAAACTTGATGACGTTTTTGTCGCAACGGAAATTGTCCGACATAAATATCGTGACTCCGCTGCTATCCTCGGGGGCTGTTTCGTAGTTTTGGAACGCGGCGCGGTAGCCCGAGAACAGCGAGGGCTCAGCACCGCGGAAGCCGTAAATACTTTGCTTGATATCACCTACCATAAAACGGTTGTGACCGTTTGACACAGATCGGAATATCAGATCCTGAACTTCGGTGACGTCCTGATACTCGTCGATGAATATTTCGTCAAAGCGCTCGGCATATTCGCGCGCTATCTGCGTGGGCGTGCCGTCGGGAGAGACCAGCAGACTGTAAGCATAGCGGCGGATGTCGTCAAAGTCGCATATGTTGCGTGCTTGCTTTTCTTGAGTCAGTTTTTGATCAAACTGAATAATGACATCGCACAGTGCGCGGCACATATCGGCGCAATCGCTTACGGATCGAGCAAGGCTTTCGGCATCAAGGGCGAAATAACGTGTTGATATTTTTTTCAGAATGTTGTCCTTGATGCTTGTGCGAACATTTTTAAGCAGATCTGTGCGCTCGGTCTTGGATTTACCCAGTGCCTTGAGCCCGACAGGGGCATACGTATGCGCTATTTTACGCGCCGCCGTGTATTTTTGGGACTTTACGGCAGTCAGTAGCGCTTCGCTGAATTCAAGGTCGTATGTAAATGCGGGGATGTATTTTTCTATTGCTTTTTCGTTTTCGGAAAGCTCGGTTATTGCATTGCGAAGAACAGATATGCAATATTCAAGCTGGTCGCAAAGCTCGTCTGCGCATTGCTTGCCGGGGGCACTGATGAAAAAATCGTTTTTGGCATCGTCCGACAGCTGCTGTGCGCTTTTTACAAGGTAGTCCATGCCCTCGGGCAGATTCTGGACGGTATCGTATATTTTAATAAAAATCTCGTGAAGCTCGGAGTCATCCTTGTTGGATGAAAGGTTGTCGGCGAGCGCGGCGAAGGTCTCGTTGCCCGAATCGTAGGAGCGGTCAATAACTTCGTCCATGACAGATCTTTTGAGCAGCTTGAGCTCGGTGTCATCGGGAATCCTGCACCCCGCGGGCAGAGAAAGATGTTGAAAATTGGACTTGACTATATCCGAGCAGAATGAGTCGATAGTGCAAATTTTTGCCGAACCAAGCAGCATGAGCTGGCGGACAAGTCTGCGGTTTGACGGATCCTCGGCTATTTTATCCGAGATGGCTTTTGATATGCGGCGACGCAATTCGGCGGCGGACGCGCGTGTAAATGTTACCGCAAGAAGGCGTGTTATATCTGTGGGATCTTGCTCGCGCGTCAGCGCGACAATGATTCGTTCTGTAAGTGCCGCAGTCTTTCCTGACCCTGCCGCGGCAGATACGAGGACATCACGTCCGAAAGTATTTATTGCCGCATATTGGGCAATTGTCCATGAATGTGACATGATGAACCTCCTTACTTGTGTCTTTTTGAAGGCTGGGCGTTGCGGCAAACCGAGCGGTAGCTACAGTTGTCGCAGGGCGAGAAGCCTTTCTTTTTGCGCGGCTTGGCTGATGCTTCGCCGGAACGCATAGTGTCGCGGACAGAGCCCAGCGTCTTTTCAATATTACCGCAAAGCTGCTCGAAGTCCTCAAGTGTCAGCTTGTGATCCACAGAGCGTGAGGACTTTGCGGTGCCGAGAAAGTTGGGATCCAGCTTGTCGTTCATCGCACGCAGTACCTGCTCATCGTCAAGCAATGGGCCGCTTCGCTTCAAACTATCGGCGGCGCGGCGGCGAATTTCCTCGGGTGAGATGTGCTCGTCCACCGTAATGACGGGTAGGTTGGCTGACAGATACATAGCGCCTGCAGGATATACGTTTCCGTCCTCGGGACAGCCTACGGCGCGGCGGAATTTTTTGTTTTGCGTATTGCACAGCACGAACAGATAAAGCAGCAGTTGAAGTCCCATGCCCTCGGCAATATCCTCGGGGGAGTAGACCTTGCTTCCTGTTTTGTAGTCTACAACCCGCACGTAAATATCGTTGCCGCGGCGGAACAGATCCACTCTGTCAACGATCCCGCGCAGCTTTATGCTGTTGCCGTCGCCCGTTCCGAAGGTGGCTGCGGATATGGCAGGGTCGCTTCCGTCCATATTAAGTTCAAAGAATGACGGACGAAACAGACTGTGGCGGAACTCTTCCATTATGTTGTATATCAGCACAAGGGCTATGCGGCGCAGACGCTCCAGGAGAAATGTCATGCGGCTTTTGCGCTCGTCGTCCGAGGGGATGAGGCGGACGGCGTATTCCTCAATTATGCTGTCTGCCAGTGCTATTGCTTGATCTTCCGTGAGCTCAGGGTCAAATTTTCCTTCGCTCATGGCGCGGCGCATAAAATTTTCCATTATATAATGGATAAATACACCTACACTGTTGTATGAAAAATCCGCGCGCGACGATTCGCGCAGTTTGAGCACGTAATCGCAATAATATTTGAAGGGACAGAGTATATAGCTTTCCAGCTTTGATTGCGAGAGTGCCATGTTGTCTCCGAATATACGCGCGCTTGCGCCCTCGCTTACACGGCAATCCTTGTTTGAGACGGGTATGTCCAGTGCGGACAGATAGTGGGCGATTGTTTCGTCTTGCTCGAGTGCATCACGAAGCAGCTTGGCTTTCGACGAGTCTCCCAACGATGACAGATATTCAAGTGCGTTTTCTGGTGTATATATGCGATCGAGCGGAGAGCTCATATCGTAGTTTTGTATGTGAATGTTCGGAAAAATATTGGTTATCTGCTCAATAACACGGGAGGACTGACGGCGGCTTCCGTCGCACGCCGTTTGCGAGTAGCTGAGCACTAACTTTTCCGATGCGGCAGTCAGGGCGCGGTAGGCGAAGAACATTTCATCTGCCGACTCGGCGGCGGGATCGAATGAGATATTAAGACCCATTTGCTCAAGCAATGCGCGGTCGGAATAGCTGAGCAGACCGCTGTCCGAGGGGATGGCGGGGAACTCGCCCTCGCAAAGTCCCATAACTATAACAAGACGGGGCGAGTCGGCGCGTAACAGTGACGCCGAGCCGATAGTGACCTCGTCGTGACGTGTGGGAAGTGAGCCCATATTGGTATTTTCAAAAATTATGCGGAGTGCGCAGGACAGCTGTTCTGTGTCGGGTTCGGTGTCGGCGAGCGACAGCGCAACCTTGTCCAGTGCCTCAATATAAATGCTGTACATACGCACAGAATCCTGCGCGGCGCGCACATCGCCTGTCTCGCTTGAGCTGTCAGACAGAGTATCCAATGCCTCGCGGACGTTAAGCGCTTCGGTGTACAAATACAGAGCGCGGCACTGTTCGGCAACCGTCTCGGCGGCGTCGAGGCGCGTGAAAAGCTCCAGCAGCGGTGTGACAAGACGTGTGCGCACGTCGTTTGCCACATTGAGTATATCGGCGGCGCGGTCGCTCATTTCGGCGACGTAGCCGTCGGGATTCATAGTCCATTCGTCATCAAGAAAGCGTTTGCCTGAAATGTTCCAGGTGGAGCAGTACTCCTCAAACACATCACATTCTCGGTCAGAAAAACCGCAAAGACCTGTTTTTATCAGAGAAATGACATCGTTTTGGCGCCAACCCTTGTTTTTGATATTGAGCGTTGACATAAGCAGCTTGAACAGCGGCTTGGTAATAAGTTCAGTGTGCTCGGCAAGAAAATATGGTATTTTGAACTTGTCAAACGTGGCATCAATAATGCCTTGCCACGATGTCGCGTCGCGCATGATGACGGTCACGTCCCGCCAGCGCATACCGTCTCGGACGGCTTGACATATGCGTACTGCGGCGGCTTCCGCTTCGCCGTAGGGCGTTTTTGCGCTGATGACACAAATGTTTTCGGGCGGGAGTGTTTGGTCGGTGGGTATCTTTTGGTCAGCTTGCCACATGAATTTTTCGATAAGCCGCAGGTCGGCGTGGCGCTGTCTGTGAACCTCGCCGAGAACAATATCCTCATATCCGCCGCGCGACTCTGCCAGACGGCGAAGCTTGTCTGCTGCATGCGCGATGGACGCGAAATGCATATGACGTGAGCTTGGTCCTTCACAGCATACTGTAAGCATAAGGTTGTCGGCCTGCTTCATTATCATGTCGATAATACGGTATTCCTGTTCGGTGTAGCTGGTGAACGAGTCAATGTATACGCTGTAGCCCGAAAAAAGATCGTGCTCCGAGAGCAGCTCAGCCAGCGCGGACAGATCATCCGAGGCATCGTCGTAATTTGAGGCTATAAGGTTTGAAAAGCTTGCCCATATCAAGGATATGTCCATCAGACGACGGTAAAGCGAGCTGTCAGCGGGCAGTTTCTTTGCGGTAAGCTCAAGCATAGAGGGAGTGAGAGATGCCGCTTTGAGCTCATTGATGACAGCGAGCATCATATCGGTCAGAGAGGGAAGACGAGTAGGCGAGCTTGCAGCGTCGCTGTATTCCGATAGGAGTGGAGATAGCTCGCGAATATTTTTCCACATAAGAAGTGCCTTTGTGCCGCCGTCTATGTAGTTATAGCACAGACCGCCGTAGCGGCGGCGTGCTATGTTTGCCAGCCGCGTGAAGTTGACTGCCTCAAATTTAAGCTGAGATTCGGGCGGCAGTATTTCTGTATAGCGGCGTTCGGTGATGTACGTTTGCTGCTCGGGCACAACGAGATACACCTGCTTGCCGCAGGCGATATCTTGCTTGATCTTTTGCTCGATCAGCATGGATTTTCCGCTTCCCGAGACGCCGTATACAAATGTTATCATGAATTTTATACCTTCTTTCAGAAAATATATCTGGTGTTGTCACTTAATGACGAAAGAACTTTTTTGCGAAGCGTAAAATAATAGTGCTTTCGGATACAATATATATTGTCGGAAAGCTGCTTTGAAGTCATATAAAGCCTTTTATCTCCGAGAATGTGAGAGGAAACAAAGTGCGGGGATACTATAAATATAAAATTGTCCTTATTTTCGGCAAGCTGCTCTGCGGTAACCCTGATAAACGAGTACTGCTCCGCTCGGTGCGATGCGGGAGGAAAAAATATATATATTTTTTTATTCTGTACCAAAGACGCAAATTTTCGGTTGAGGCTGGCGCCGTGCGTGAGGGCGGCGATGCCCATTGCAAGTGCCGCAACGATAAGGGCAGGTATCATTACCACGAAGATAGCCGTGGACACGATAAACACCGCGCTCGATTGTACCAGCGTTATTATCCATGTAGATACGCGGATAATTGTGGATGCAAGACGAAAACGGCGAAAGTACGTAAGTATACGCATCCAGATGCCGTATGCGGATGAATCCTTTATGCCTTTATAAATATATTTTGGATAATTTGTCACATTCATGGAACGCTGTGAGGCACAAAGCTCGGAAAACAGGCGCAGAGTACCGTTATCGGTGTTCTCGCGGTCGGAGCTTTCATATGCGATACGGCTCAGACGGGCATTTTCTCGGCGCAGACGCTGTATTTCGCGTGCCTGGCGCTTTATGACAGACTGTTCGGCCTTCAAGTCAAAGCCTCCTTTGGTTAAGCAACTTGAGATTCCTTATAATTGTGTCTCTGCCGCGCCAGGAATATGCGCGGCGCGCGAAGGTGGCGTCGTCCATGCTTTCTATATCGTCTACCGTAAGATGCGGCATGAGATTCATACGGAAAAAAGGAATAGGCGAATATATTGTTTTGGCTTGAATCGCCTTTTTTGTGTGGGGACATACCTCTGTGCATATATCGCAGCCCCATGCGCTTGAGTATTTTATCAGCATTTGCGCTTCCGCCTCGTTCAGCTCTCCTTTTTTCTGAGTCAACGCGGAAAGGCAACCGTCGCGAAGTCCGTAAGGGCAGGCAGCGCGGCAAGCCCCGCAATCCTCGCAGTGACGGATAGGTTGTGGTTTGCCGCCCAGATCTGCATCCGTAATGATCTCGGAAAGAAAAACGTAGCTTGAATATTTTTCCGTGATAAGCATACCGTGAGTGCCTATGATGCCGAGCCCTGCCGACGCGGCGGCGTGGCGCTCATCAATGGGTGAATGATCGCTGAACAGGGCAAACTTGTTTTGGGGATACGCTTGTCTGAGCGTACCGCACAGCCGCTTGCTAAGCTCGCGGGTGTATGCGTGATAATCCTCGGCGTAGGCATATGCCGATATGTTGGGCGAACAGCTCGGTTGTGCGTAATAGGGAATTGCAAAGCAGACAACGCTTCCGTGCGTGATCCCTGCGCGGTCAAGCAGATATTGCTTGGTTATATGCGCATCTTCAAGCGACAGCACGCCGACAAGATCAATGCCTTCGTTATTCAGTAATTGCAGTATCTGTTCACGCATTGCGACCTCCAAAACATTGTACATTCCATTTTATTATATCAAAATCTGCTTTTAATTACAACCCTCGCGGATATATTTTTGCTAAAAACGCGTAACAGTCACAAAATTTTTATAGTTTTCAAATCACTTCAATGACTTTTTTGTCAATCGTCATAAAATGTTCACAAATTGAAATTATAATATAGATGTATCAACGGAGAATATCCGAAAAATTTTTCAACCGCCGCTGTTGCGGCACGAGGTATTAATATGGATGAAAGAAAAGAAACCGATATAAACGGTCAAGCGGGTAATATCGGCAATGATAACATAACAGATACCCATCACGACACACCGTCGAACAACGTATATGCTGTAGGTCCCACCCCGACGTCTCAGCAATCGACGTACACGCCTCCCACGGGCAACTCAATGCGTAACGGAGAATATTCGTACGTACCGCGCGAGCGTGTTCCCGATTACAGATATGACTACAGACAATATGCAGCAACACCTCCGCCTCCTCCCGAAAAAACAGCTCAGCGCAAAAGGCGAGGCGGCAAGGGACTTATTATTGCGCTGTCGATAATTATTTTTGTACTGTTCATGTCTCTTGTCAGTATCACTACCGCGCTTGTTGTAAACGTTTTCAATTCCAATGTTATTGGAGAGATGCCGGATGACGGCGGTGACGTACAAGAGGTCATTCCTCACGACACAACGGCAGTGGGGGACTCATCTGTTGAAGCCCCGGAGGCGGGGTCGGATGCGATAATAGTCAAGAATCCCGATTCGGTAACGGTAAAGACGGTTGGCGGTCAGATAGGCGATGAAATGCTTACCATCCCCGATGTGGTTGCGCTGGTAAAGAACAGCGTTGTTGAAATATACACCGAGGTTCCCACCTACAACGGAAGATTCGTTGAAAGCGGAGCGGGCAGCGGCGTTATTATCGGCAAAAGCGAAAACGGCAAAACAGCATATATTATAACCAACAATCATGTTATTTCCGGCGCGCAGAGCATAACGGTGCGCTTCAGTAACGGTGAGGAATATAAGGCAAAGATATGCGGTACGGATTCCAACACCGACGTAGCGGTCGTTTCTATCGACGCTCCCGAAAAGCTCACCGTGGCTGAGCTGGGCTCCAGTGCGGGACTTGTTGTGGGTGAAGGTGTTATCGCTATCGGAAACCCTCTGGGTGAGCTGGGCGGTACTGTTACCAACGGTATTGTCAGTGCGCTGGCGCGTGAGGTTGAGATAGACGGTCAGTCTATGACATTGCTTCAGACCAACGCGGCGGTCAACCCCGGCAACTCCGGTGGCGGACTGTTCAATATGAAGGGTGAGCTTATAGGTGTGGTCAATGCCAAATCCGGCGGCGACAACGTGGAAAACATCGGCTTTGCCATTCCCATTGACACTGCATACGATATTGCGTGTGAGCTTATTACTCACGGTTATGTTACGGGCCGTGTTGACATGGGACTTTCGCTTGTTGACGTTGTTGACACTTATACCGCGTGGTATTACGGTGTAAACTCGCTGGGTGTTTACGTCTACGAGTCCAAATACAGCACCGATATCAAATCCGGTGACCGCATAGTATCCGTGAACGGAACGGATGTTGCGACCTCCGCCGATATAAAGAGCATAGTCAGCGAATGTAAGGTCGGCGATGTTGTGACCGTCAGAATATCAAGAAACGGCAAGCAATCCGATGTACAGTTGACATTAAGAGAATATGTTCCCACGCTTAATGGCGGTAATTAAGAAATAATATTAAATGCCGTCGGCGAAATTTGCGCCGACGGCATTATGTCAATAAATAACTATTGAAAAATAGTTACAAATGTTATATAATATAAAGTAGCATATTACGGAGGTATTACATATGTACAGTATATTGGTTGTAGATGATGAAGCTCGTATTCGTACGATCATAAGAAAATATGCGGTATTTGAGGGTCATACCGTTACCGAAGCATGCGATGGCATGGAAGCGGTCAATATGTGCAGAAACGGAAAATATGACATTATCATAATGGATATCATGATGCCCGAGCTTGATGGATTTTCGGCTTGCCGCGAGATTCGTAAGATCTCGCAGACGCCCATCATAATGCTGTCGGCACGAGGTGAGGAATACGATAAAATAAACGGCTTTGAACTGGGTATCGACGACTATGTTGTCAAGCCTTTCTCGCCCAAGGAGCTTATGCTGCGTATTGAAGCGGTCATGAAGCGAGTGCTGAAATCTACCGCTGCTGAGCCTGAACGTAAAAATGAGATCATTGAGCTTGACGGCGGCGGTCTTCGTGCCGATCTTACGGCTCGCATAGTTTATATTGACGGGCAAAAGGTCGATATGTCGCCCAAGGAGTACGATCTGTTTTTCTATATGCTTACCAACCGTAACATCGCGCTGTCCCGCGAAAAGCTGATAAGCGAGGTCTGGGGCTACGATTTTTACGGTGACGCGCGCACGCTTGATACGCATATCAAGCTGCTTCGCAAGAGTCTTGGAAGATATTCGGAATATATAGTCACGCTGCGCGGCGTGGGATACAGATTTGATCAGTAATGAATAACTCCTTTAATGCAGAGGTCGGAAACAATACCGAGTATTCGAAAAAGAAATTTCCGGAAAATATAAGCGTTCGCTGGACTCTGTTTTATATGCTTGCGGTTTTTATAATTTTTTCGTTGGTGGTCATCTGGTTGTTTCAGGTCAAGCTGCTGGGGCTGTTTTATGAAAACGAAAAACGTTCGGAGCTTGAGCGGGTGGCAGATTCCATTGAGACGCACATAGATGACGAATCACTTGAATCCATAGCGTATCAGTGTGCGGTTGATTATAGTATCTGTATACGTATAATGCGCATTGACGGCAATACCGCCTATGAGCAGGTGTCGGTGGACGTGGTGGAGGACTGCGTTCTGCACCATATTACCAACGATTATGTATCTGTTTTATATCGCCGTGCCATGGAAAATTCGGGGGAGTATGCCGAGAAAAAAACTCGCGCAGAGCTTCACGAGTCGGGGTTCTATCATCCGCCGTTCTATTTTTCACCTGAAAGCGGTAAAGTGGCTGCGGCTGATATGGCAGTCGAAAGCAATATTTTCATACGTCTTGTAAGAAATGGGGATAATGAAAAGTTTGCTATAATGCTCAGCGTTGAAATGACGCCTATGAGCGCGATCACCAGAATGCTGTCTACTCAGTTTATCTGGATCGCGGCGGTGCTGCTCAGCGGAGCACTGATACTGGCTTTTATCATTGCAAAATTTATTTCCACCCCCATTGAGCGTATGAACAGATCCGCCAAGCGATTGGCGGCAGGTCATTATGACGTGGATTTTTCGGGCGAGGGCTTTAAGGAGACACGCGAGCTGGCGGAAACGCTTAACTATGCCGCGTCGGAGCTATCCAAAAATGACAGGCTTTCAAAAGAGCTTATTGCCAATATTTCGCACGATCTGCGTACACCGCTGACTATGATCACGGGATACAGCGAGGTCATGCGCGACATACCGGGAGAGAACACTCCTGAAAATGTGCAGGTAATAATTGACGAGGCAAACCGTCTGAGTGAGCTTGTAAGCGCGTTGCTTGATCTGTCCAAGCTTCAGGCGGGCGCGGGACGGCTTGATATAAGCCGCTTTGATCTTACCGAAACTATTATGGATGCCATGTACCGCTATTCCAAGCTTACCGAGCGCTATGGATATCGAATAGAATTTTATTCGGACCGTAACGTTATGATCGATGCCGACAGAGCAATGCTTTTGCAGGTGCTTTATAATCTTATAAACAATGCCATCAACTATATAGGCGAAGATAAGCTTGTTATAGTTGAACAAACGGTAAAGCAAGATGCGGTGCGCATATCCGTTACCGATCACGGCGAGGGAATAGCTCCCGAGCAATTGCCGTATATTTGGGATCGTTACTATAAAGTAGACAAGGTTCATCGCCGCGCAACGGTAGGTACGGGTATAGGCTTGTCTATCGTTAAGGGCGTGCTTGAATCTCACGGAGCGGCATACGGTGTTGACAGCACTCCGGGCGTCGGCTCAACCTTCTGGTTTGAGATTTCCGTGCCGCAAATTCAAAATCCAATTCAGCAAGAGGAACAAAACAATGGGTAAGGCAAAAACCATGAAAATAGTGCGCATTGCGCTTATATGTGTGTTCGCGGCGGTTTTTATTGTCAGTGCGGTGATGCTGGCAAGCACACTGATAGAATACCGCGCCGCGGAACAGCTGTACGGAAATGTGCAAAATGACTTTATGAACGAGGTTATTATGGGAAACAACGGCGGAGATGCCGAGCAGAATACAGCAAAGGATGTCTGGACAAGAGGACCTGAGGGCGTTGATGTGACACCTCCCGAAACTCAGCCGTCAGCACCTGCCGACACTACCGCTCCCGGTCAGACCCCCGGTGATACCGCGTCTTCCGTTACACCGAGTGACAGCAATGTTACCACCACCGCGCCAAAACCTGTTGAGCCGGTATACAGTGAGCGCTTTATAAATGCCTGCAAGTTTATCAATGAGCTTAAAGCGGTAAATCCGCAGGTCGTCGGATACATTTATATTGAGCTGAGTGCTACCGACCAGAGCAAAAATATAAGTTATCCGCTGGTGCAGGGCGACGATGACAGCTATTATGTTGACCATGCGTACGATAACAGCGAGCTGAAAGCAGGCGCGATCTTTATGGATCACAAGTGTTGGGCAAATCTTGCGAGAAACCGCGTATCTTTGGTTTACGGTCACAATATGAACAACGGCGCTATGTTCCATAATTTAAAGTATCTCAAGCAACGCGAATATTTTGAAAACGCCAAGATAACGGTTTATACGCTGGACGGCATTTTCAGCTACCAGCCTTTTGCAATATACAACACGGTAGCAACGGGCAATTACAGCCATATGTTCTTTCAGTCCGATGCGGATTACATCAACTTTTTGGACGAAGCACAACGCAAATCCGTATTCTCGCACAACCTTGAATTTTATTCGACTGACCGCATACTCACGCTTTCCACCTGCCTTAACACGTCTCCCGATGCAAGAATGGCAGTACATGCAGTGCTTATAGGAATATCACAATGAACGAAAAAGTTTTGTCAAATGCGCTCGTTTGCCCTATATGTGAATGCGGATTTGCTGTGAAAGGCAACTCGCTTTGCTGTGAGAGCGGGCATTGCTTTGATATGGCGGCGGCGGGATATGTTAATCTCGCAAGCGCAAAGCAGGCGGGCGGAGGTGACTCAAAGCAGCTTGTCAGCTCCAGAACGGAATTTTTGGCGGCAGGTTATTACCAGCGCTTTTCGGACGAAATAAACGCCCGTGCACAAAAGTATGCTCACGCCGGCATTATTGTGGATGCGGGCTGCGGCGAGGGCTACTACAGCAACAGAGTTGCCATGGCGGCTGAGGCGGATGTGTGCGGATTTGATCTGTCCAAGTTCGCGATAATGGCGGCGGCAAAGGCAGCAAAAAGAAACAATATTAATTCCATGTTTGCTGTAGCGGGCATATTCGATATGCCGCTGAGAGACGGGTGCGCCGATATGGTCATCAATCTGTTCGCGCCTTGCGCCGCCGAGGAATTTGCGCGCGTGCTGAAACCGGGCGGTCATCTTATCGTGGCAGGTGCGGGCGAGCGTCACCTTGAGGGGCTCAAGGGCGTGATATATGACAATGTCACCAAAAACGAGACCCGTGCCGATCTGCCCGATATACCGTCGCTGTCACTTGTGGAAACGGCACGGGTGTGCTATGATATAAGTATCAAGCAACGCGAGCATATAATGGCGTTATTTTCAATGACACCGTATTATTATCGTACAAGTGAATCGGGGCGTGCCGCGCTTGAAGCTACCGAAGCACTTGAAACGGTGGTCGATTTCGACATTTTTGTATATAAAAAAGTGTGAGCGCATGACGCTTACTGTGAAAGGGAAGGACTTATGAAAATTTCGGTTTGTATACCAATGTACAATGAAAGCTCCATCATAGCGGATTGCGCCAACACGCTGAGCCAATATATGTCCGCAAACTTTGAGGATTGGGAGGTGCTGTTTTCCAATGACGGAAGCACCGACGGCTGTGACGAGATAGTTCGCGGCTTGAATTTGCCCAATGTACGCGTTGTGGGTTATGAAAAAAATCACGGCAAGGGCTGCGCGGTGCGCACGGCGATGCTGGCGGCTGAGGGCGATATTATTATGTTCACTGACGCCGATTTAGCATACGGTACCGAAGTCATCGGCCGTGTTGCTAAAATGTTTGAGGACAACCCCGATGCGGATATCGTTATCGGTTCGCGTAATATAAGCGCGGACGGCTATGAGGGCTATACGCTGATACGCAAGATAATGTCCAAAACCTACATAAAAATACTGTGCATCGCGGGCGGCTTCAAGCTGTCCGACTCGCAGTGCGGCTGCAAGGCGTTCCGACGTCATGCGTCGGATGATATTTTCTCCCGCGCAGAGGTGGATGGCTTTGCGTTTGACTTTGAGGCAATACTCTGGGCAACAAAGCTGGGATATAAGATCGTCGAGATGCCTGTCAAGGTCATAAATCACCGCGAATCCAAGGTCCGTATGGTGCGCGATACCATCAAAATGCTGCGCGACTTGCGCCGTATGAAAAAAAGAATTAATAAAGCTGCTAAGCAGTAAATCAAAAAACTCCCACATGGGAGTTTTTTGCAAAATTTATTTTAATCGGGAACTTTTCTTGTTTACGTGCGTTATTGTTAATGTAATTATATTATTACAAACGGAGGCAGCTATGAAAAACAGATTACTTGTTATACTTGCGATACTTACAATACTTACACTTTGCATCTTGCTGGCTTCCTGCGAGGCGGGGATACGTACGGCGAAATACGATTTTGAGATGGGTACGGAGTTCGATCTTGAGCCGTCAAGCTCAGGGGAGTGGTTCGGTGGAGCTATGGATATTACCACTACCTGCGTATCGGGGCGCGATTATTATAAATCGTCAAGCTCCTTCGAGCCTGCGCGGGCGTATATCATTTTGCCCGACGGCACAGAGTGCTTGGCGTCAGCAGAGAGACAGCCTGCGGAAACTCAGGTCAATGTAAAAAAAGGCGATACCTTTAATGCAGGTGTCTGGGTAAGCTTGCCCGCGAAGTATGTACCCGGTGTTTACGACGTGAGAGTGGAGTGCAACGGTTCGGAGAAGCTGTTTGAGGACGTCCGTTTCAACACGCCATACAAGGATGGTGTTGAATACGTCAGCTCGGATAAAAGCATAACCGCCGAGCGCGTCAGCTTTTCTGTTGCCAACAGATATGCAATGGGCAAGACGGATATCGGCGGTGATCTTAAAATAGTTGCCGTTGCCGACAATCCCAAGTCGCTGGGTGTATTGACGGGCGGATACGGGCAGGATGGCATCAACATCGAAGGGTACGACGACGAGTTTTTCGAGAATAATTACATCCTTATTATTTATAAGAACAGCATAAATACCGCGTTTTATTATGAAGCGTTATTGGCGGGCGCGAGTGATGACGCGGTTGACGTAGCGCTTTGCATGAAGCATTTTCCAAAGACCGAGGATGGAGGACAGCTCGGGCAGTTTATGCGCATTATGTTGCTGGAGGTGCCTGTCAAGTATTCGGGTCAGAAGGTTCGGCTGAACTATTCTTGTCCTACAAAGTATCAGAGTGGCGAGGATATAGAGATACACACGGCGAAGTATGATTTCAATATGGACACTGATATATATCTTGAGCCCGAATACGGCGGCAAGACATGCTATGCTAAAATAAACGTTGACACGGTTTGTGTGTCGGGGCGTGACCGATATTTAATCAAAAATCCGTATGAATATGACAAAACCTCCGTTTATTTTGTTATGCCGGACGGCGAGGAGGTAAGGGCGTGGCAGATAGCAGGAACGGACTCGCCGGGGCTGAATACAGTCAAGGGCGACAGCTTTGTGACGGAACTGTATGTTCAGATACCCGTAGGATACGTTCCCGGAGTTTGCTCTGTCAGAGCTGAATACAGCGGTTCTGTCAAGATATTCGAAAACGTAGTGTTGATGGAAAAGGCGGTGGAATATCAGACGATGCTGTATGAGATACAAGCCGAGGTCGGCAGCTTTGAGCGCGCGGACGAGCTGGGACGCGGATACGGAGATGCCAAGTATCCTGCAAATATTTTTGTGGTGACACAGCCGAGTGAGCAACTGACGCAGATAGCTATGGGACATGGCGGCGGTAACGCTGATATTGAAAAATATACGGCTGAGTTTTTCAGAGATAATTTTGTTATTATGGTTTATACCGAGACGGGCAGTACCGGATATGCTTTTGAGACAAAGCTGATATCGGCAGACACGGAGTGCGTAGCTATCAATACTGCTATGGTAGATTTTCCGAGAGCGGGAAGCGCTGTAGGGTGGATGCAAGAGCGTCATGCCATGCTTGTTGAGGTACCCGTCAAGTATTCGGGGCAGAGAATAGAGCTTGGCTATTCGGTGCCGTTGAGCTCAGTTAATGATAATTGATTTGAAATATTCTATATTTTGTAAAACCTCTCCCGTCATCAGTCGCTTGCGATGTTTGACACACCTCCCAAAGGGGAGGTTTTTTCTTTTTTGTCTATAAATCATATTTTTATAAGAAATAAGAAGAATTTTGAAAAAATCAAAAAAATTTTGCCAAATGTATTGACAAGCCGTCAATACTATGCTATAATTGTAAACTGCATTATAATCGCTCAGAATGTGCATTTGAGCGCTACCTATATTTGGCAAACAAGAAAGAAGTTTGTCGAAAAGCATCCCCGATACCCCTATTCTTTCGGGCCGTGCCCCCTTTGGCACGATTACTACATTGAATGGAGTGATTGATTTAATGGTCAATGTAAAAGAGCAAAAGCTTGGTAAGAACACTCGAATGAGCTTCTCCAAGACGCGGTCAACTCTTGACCTTCCCAACCTCGTTGAGGTGCAGACAAAGTCCTATAAGTGGTTCCTTGAGACCGGACTTATGGAGGTACTGCGCGACGTTTCCCCCATCAACGATTATGCCGGCAACCTTTCCATCGAGTTTATATCTTTTTCTATAGACTCCAAGCCGAAGTATCCCGTTGAGGAGTGCAAAGAAAGAGACGTAAACTACGCCGCACCCCTTAAAGTTAAAGTCCGCTTGACAAATAAGCTTACAGGCGAGGTCAAGGAGAACGACGTCTTTATGGGCGAGTTCCCGCTGATGACCGATAACGGTACATTCGTTATCAACGGCGCAGAGCGTGTTATCGTTTCTCAGATAATCCGTTCCCCCGGTATGTATTATGCTACCGACATAGATAAGTCGGGTAAAAGAACATACGCGGCAACCGTTATTCCTTACCGTGGCGCATGGCTTGAATACGAGACCGACACCAATGGTGTCATCTATGTCCGCATAGATAAAAACCGCAAGCTGCCCCTTACTATGTTCATCCGCGCGCTGGGCGTTGAGTCCAGAGAGGATATCTATGCCATGTTCGGTGAGGACGAAAAGCTTACCGCTACCTTTGAAAAGGACGAAAGCGAGGAGCTTGCAGCGAGAAACCACACCACGGTAGGTGTTGAGGCGCTCAAGGAGATATATAAGAAGCTCCGTCCCGGCGAACCTCCGCTGGTTGAGTCCGCGCAGACACTTATCAATAACTTCTTCTTCGATCCCAAGCGTTACGATATCGCCCCTGTCGGTCGTTATAAGTACGACAAGAAGATGGCACTCCAGCCCCGTATCCGCAACCACCGTGCGGCAGATGATATCATCAGCCCTCTGAGCGGCGAGATACTGTGCGAAAAGGGAAGCGTCATCACTCCCGAGCTGGCTGATACAATTGCACATAACGCTGTTAATGAAGTACTTCTGGAGCTTGACAACGGTTACGTTGTAAAGGTATTCTCCAACAATACGATAGAGCCCGAATATATTCTCGGCTTTGACCTCAAGGATTGCGGTGTCAGCGAAAAGGCACGCATTCCCGTGCTGCTTGAAATAGCAGAGGCTTGCGGCGGCGATGTGGACGCTATCAAGGCTATGGCAAAAGAAAGAATTGCCGAGCTGTGTCCCAAGCATATCACCAAGGACGATATTTTCGCGTCCATCGGTTATATGATAAATATGTCCTACGATATCGGAATTGCGGATGATATCGACCACCTGGGCAACCGTCGTATCCGTTCTGTTGGCGAGCAGCTGCAGAACCAGATGCGTATCGGCTTCTCCAGAATGGACAAAATTATCAAGGAGAGAATGACCACTCTCAGCTCTCAGGAGAATGAGAAGATCACTCCTCAGTCCTTGATCAATATCAGACCTATTGTTACCGTTATCCGTGAGTTCTTCGGCTCCTCCCAGCTGTCGCAGTTCATGGATCAGGCAAACCCTCTGGCAGAGCTGACGCATAAGCGCCGTCTGTCCGCACTCGGTCCCGGCGGTCTTTCCCGTGACCGTGCTTCCTTCGACGTCCGTGACGTTCACTATACCCACTACGGTCGTATGTGTCCCATCGAGACCCCCGAAGGTCCTAACATCGGTCTGATCTCCTACCTTGCAACCTACGCACGCATCAACGACTACGGCTTTATCGAGGCTCCTTACCGTAAGGTAGTGCACGAGACTCTCGAGGACGGTACCGTCATCAGCCGTGTTCTTGATGAAGTTGAGTATATGACCGCAGACGTTGAGGATAACTACATCATCGCTCAGGCAAACGAGCCTCTGGATGATAACGGCGTATTCCTCTCCAACCGTGTAACCGCAAGAGATAAGACAGAGTTCATTGAAATAGATCCCGCTCGCGTTGATTATATCGACGTATCGCCTAAGATGGTCGTATCTGTAGCTACCGCTATGATACCCTTCCTTGAAAACGACGACAACTCCCGTGCGCTCATGGGTTCAAACATGCAGAAGCAGGCAGTTCCGCTTATGGTTACCGACTCTCCTATCGTTGGTACGGGTATGGAATACAAGGCGGCAGTTGACTCCGGCGTTGTTATCGTTGCAAAGGAAGCAGGCTACGTTGAACGCGTTGAGGCTAACAAGATAGTCATCGTTCGTGAGGGCGGTGTCAAGGACACATACGAGCTGCTCAAGTTCAAGAGAACCAACCAGGGCACCTGCTTCAACCAGCGTCCCACTGTTTCTCGCGGCGAGTATGTTGAAAAGGGACAGGTCATTGCTGACGGTCCCGCAACCTCCAAGGGTGAGGTCGCTTTGGGTAAGAACGCCCTTATCGGCTTCATGACCTGGGAAGGTTATAACTACGAGGACGCAGTTCTTCTTAACGAAAGACTGGTCCGCGATGACGTTTACACCTCGCTTCATATTGAAGAATACTCTCATGAAGCAAGAGATACAAAGCTTGGCCCGGAAGAAATTACCCGTGAGATCCCCAACGTCGGTGAGGACGCGCTTAAAGACCTCAACGCCGAGGGTATTATCAAGAAGGGTACAGAAGTCCGTGCGGGCGATATCCTTGTAGGTAAGATCACACCTAAGGGTGAGACTGAGCTTACCGCCGAGGAAAGACTGCTTCGCGCTATTTTCGGCGAGAAGGCAAGAGAAGTCCGCGACACCTCTCTCCGTGTTCCTCACGGTGAGTCGGGTATCGTAGTGGATGTTCGCGTATTCTCGCACGAGCAGGGAGACGAGCTTCCCGCAGGCGTGAATAAGGTCGTAAGAGTTTATATAGCTCAAAAGAGAAAGATCTCCGTAGGTGACAAGATGGCAGGTCGTCACGGTAACAAGGGTGTCGTATCCCGTATACTTCCTCCCGAAGATATGCCTTTCCTGCCCGACGGTACTCCTCTGGATATCGTTCTTAACCCTCTGGGCGTTCCTTCACGTATGAACATCGGTCAGGTGCTTGAGGTCCACCTCGGACTTGCGGCAAGAAAGCTTGGCTGGAAGATCATGACCCCTGTATTCGACGGCGCTACCGAGAAAGACATTCTCGAGTGCATGAAGCAGGCTAACATGAGCCGTGATGCAAGATATGATGATAAGCTTGAAGGCAAGGAGACATTCTTAGCTGTTGACCCCGTAACGGGCGAGGAAAAGCTGAAGGTCGTTGACGGTAAGACCATTCTTTATGACGGTCGTACCGGTGAGCCCTTTGATAACCCTGTAACAGTCGGTATCATGTATTACCTCAAGCTGCATCACCTGGTTGACGATAAGATCCACGCTCGTTCCAACGGTCCTTACTCTCTGGTTACACAGCAGCCCTTGGGCGGTAAAGCTCAGTTCGGCGGTCAGCGTTTCGGAGAAATGGAGGTTTGGGCGCTGGAGGCTTACGGCGCTGCGTATACTCTTCAGGAGATACTCACCGTCAAGTCCGACGATATCAACGGTCGTCGCCGCGCTTACGAGGCTATCATCAAGGGTCAGAACATTCCTACTCCCGGAGTTCCCGAATCCTTCAAGGTTCTTGTTAAAGAGCTGCAGTCGCTGGCACTCGACGTTCGTGTCCTGAATAAGGATGGCGAAGAGGTGCAGCTGTCGTCACTTTGCAATGACGATGAGCCCAGTCCGTATTCCAACAGTGCTGATTCTTCCGCCATTGACGAGGCTCTCGGTCAGAGCACGCTTACAGACGAGATCCGCCGTGCGTTCCAGATAGAGAATGAGGACGGCGAGATCGAGGAAGGCGATGATGACAGCTTCCTTCCCGAAGAAGAAGTTTATGACGAGGGCGAGTTTGGCGACGACTATGCCGACGACGGCGAAAATTAATTGATAGATCAGGAGAGAAAAGCTGTGGAGCATAATGAATTCGATTCTATAAAGATCGGTCTTGCGTCTCCCGAAATGATCCGTGCGTGGTCATACGGTGAGGTTACAAAGCCCGAAACAATAAATTACAGAACGCTGAAGGCTGAGATCGGCGGTCTGTTCTGCGAGCGCATATTCGGTCCCACAAAGGATGGCGCTTGTATGTGCGGTAAATATAAGAATTCTCATAATAAAGAAGTCCACAAGTGCGAAAAGTGCGGCGTTGATGTTACTACCAAAAAGGTACGCCGTGAGCGTATGGGTCACATAGAGCTTGCCGCACCCGTATCGCACATCTGGTACTTCAAGGCTATTCCTTCGCGTATGGCGCTGGTTCTGAATATGTCTCCCAAGCAGTTGGAGCAGGTGCTCTACTTTGCGGAGAACGTGGTTCTGGATCCCGGTATCACGCCTATTGAGAAGGGAACAGTCCTGACTGAAAAGCAGTATTACGAGTACAGAGAAATGTACGCTGACAGCTTCAGAGTCGGTATGGGTGCCGAGGCTGTCAAGGAATTGCTTCGCAATGTAGGTCTTGAAGACGCCGAGATCGCGCGTCGCCGCGAGCTTGAGGCTATGGAAGAGCTTACAGAGGAGCAGACCGCAGAGCTTGAAAATCTGTGCCGTGTGGGTGTTGCCAGAGTTGCAGACCAACTCAAGGTAGATCTTACTACCGCTTCCGGTCAGAAAAAAACAAGAATAATCAAGCGTCTTGAGGTAATTGAGTCCTTTAGAAAGTCCGGTAACCATCTGGATTGGATGATACTCGATGCAGTTCCGGTAATTCCTCCGGATATCCGTCCAATGGTTCAGCTGGACGGCGGACGCTTTGCATCCTCTGACCTCAACGAGCTGTATCGCCGCGTTATCAGCCGTAACAACCGTCTGAAAAAGCTGATGGAGATACACACCCCCGAGATAGTTATCCGTAACGAGAAGCGTATGCTTCAGGAGGCTGTTGACGCGCTGATCGATAACGGTCGCCGCGGTAAGCCCGTTACAGGTCCTTCCAACCGTCCGCTCAAGTCTCTTTCCGAGATGCTGCGCGGTAAGCAGGGACGTTTCCGTCAGAACCTGCTTGGTAAGCGTGTTGACTATTCCGGACGTTCGGTTATCGTTGTCGGTCCTTCGCTTAAGATCTATCAGTGTGGTCTTCCCAAGGAAATGGCACTTGAGCTGTTCAAGCCCTTCGTTGTAAAGAGACTGGTTGAACTTCAGAAGGCTACCAATGTAAAGGACGCGCAGAAGAAGATAGATCGCTCCCACGATCCGGCAAATGCCTGTGTCTGGGACGCACTTGAAAACGTAATAAAAGAGCATCCCGTGCTGCTCAACCGTGCACCTACCCTTCACCGTCTGTCCATTCAGGCGTTCGAGCCCGTGCTGGTTGAAGGCCGTGCCATCAAGCTTCACCCGCTGGTATGTACCGCGTTCAACGCGGACTTCGACGGTGACCAGATGCCTGTACACGTTCCGCTTTCCGCGGAGGCGCAGGCTGAGGCACGCTTCCTGATGCTGTCTGCCAACAACCTGCTGAAGCCCGTGGACGGCCGTGCCGTTGCGGTTCCTTCTCAGGATATGATACTCGGCTCTTACTACCTTACCATGGATAAGGCGGGCGAACCCGGCGAGGGCAGAGTATTCCGCAATCTTGATGAAGCTATTATGGCTTATGAAAACGGTCTGCTGGGTCTCCACGCACCCGTTTATATCAGAACCACTTCCTCTATGGAGGCTGCGCTTTGCAGACTTGAGGCAAGTGAATATTCCGCTGCTTCTACCGCCGCAGGCACAGAGGTAACATTTACTGTTCCTTGCGCTCGTGTTATTACTCCCGCAAACCGTATTTGCGGATACACCTACGTTCGCGTGCTGCGCGACGGCATGGAGGTATACAGAGACAACACCGTTTCTCTTGTCGGAACAGATGAGGCAAAGCAGGGAAGCGAATGCACACTGCTTATCAACGGGTTGTCCTCGATTATGGCAGGTGACGTTGTTGAAGTTTGCTATAAGCACACCGGTATCATTCCCGCAACCTACGGACGTATGATATTCAACGGCCCGCTGCCGCAGGACCTCGGCTTCGTAAATCGTAACGACTACACTCGTATCAACGAGCTTGAGATAGCGTTCGTTATGAAGAAGAAGGAACTTGGTCAGATCATCGACCGTTGCATCAAGCGTCACGGCGCTGCTGTTTGCGCTAACATGCTGGACGATATCAAGGCTATGGGCTACAAGTATTCCACTCGCGCTTCCTTCTCCATCTCTGTTTACGATATGACCATTCCTGCCGAAAAGAGCGATCTGCTTGCTGAGGCGGAGAAGAAGGTCGATACCATTACCAAGCACTTCATGCGCGGCCGTCTGTCCGAGGAAGAGCGTTATAAGAACGTTATTTCCATTTGGGAACAGGCAACCGCAGATGTTACCGCTGCTCTTCAGAACAGCTTTGACCAGTATAACCCGATCAAGATCATGTCCGACTCCGGAGCCCGTGGTTCTATTACCCAGATGCGTCAGCTGGCGGGTATGCGCGGACCCATGTTCTCTGCAACAGGTAAGACCATGGAGATCCCGATCAAGTCCAACTTCCGTGAAGGCATGAAGATCTTCGAGTACTTTATGGGTGCTCGTTCCTCCCGTAAGTCTCTGTCCGATACCGCGCTCCGTACCGCTGACTCGGGTTACCTGACCAGACGTCTTGTTGACGTTTCTCAGGAAGTCATAGTCAGAGAAGAGAAGTGCGACACCACCAAGGGCGCTTGGGTAACGGCTGTTATCGATGATAAGGATAAGAACGTACTCGAGCCTTTGGCAGACCGTATCCACGGCAGATATACAATGGGTGACATTGTTCATCCTGTTACGGGCGAGGTCATCGTTCCCGACGATACAATGATCAACGACGAGCATATCGCCAAGATCACCGCCGCCGGCATTGATAAAGTGTGCATCCGTACAGTTATTCAGTGTCATGCTAAGCACGGTATTTGTGCTCACTGCTACGGTGCGGACCTGGCGTCCGGTAAGCAGGTCAGCGTAGGTGAGGCTGTCGGTATTATCGCGGCTCAGTCTATCGGTGAGCCCGGTACACAGCTTACCATGCGTACCTTCCACTCGGGCGGTGTTGCAGGTTCCGACATTACACAGGGTCTTCCCCGTGTTGAAGAGCTGTTCGAGGCAAGACAGCCTAAGAAGGCTGCTATCATGGCGGAGATCGCCGGTACCGCATATATCAGCGTCGGCGAGAACGCAAACGTTCACGTCGTTACCATTCACCCCGATCCCGATGCAAGAGAGGCAGACGGCACGCTTGTTGAACCTCATGAGTATCAGATCCCCTACGGAACTCGTATCAGCATAAACGATGGCGATCACGTAGAGCTCGGTCAGGCACTTACAGAAGGTAATAAAGCTCCCGCTGATATCATGCGTATACTCGGTCTTGATGCGGTATATGAATACCTTATCAAGGAAATTCAGAGAGTTTACCGTTCACAGTCGGTTAGCGTAAACGATAAGCATATCGAGATCATCGCACGTCAGATGACACGTAAGGTTCGTGTTGAGGATAACGGCGGAACAGATATGCTGACGGGCTCGCTGGTCGAGGTGCTTGAGTTTGAGGATAAGAACAACGAGGAGATCGCACGCGCTGCGGCTGAGGGAAGAGAGCCCGAGCTTGCTACGGGTGACACCGTATTGCTCGGTATCACCAAGGCATCGCTGCAGACCGAATCCTTCTTGTCCGCCGCATCCTTCCAGGAGACCACAAAGGTACTCACCGAAGCCGCTATCAAGGGCAAGGTCGACCACCTTATGGGTCTTAAGGAAAATGTTATTATCGGTAAGCTTATCCCCGCAGGTACCGGTATGTCTTGCTACCACAACATTGATGTTGAAAAGATTTCCAAGTCCGAAAATGAGGGCGAAGCAGTCTGATAACATTAAAATATATCCGACCGCCGCATAATGCGGCGGTCGGATGCGTTTTTTTGTTTAGCTTGCTGAATATAGTTGAAAAATATAGCAAATAATATAGCGAAATGCACCGCTATTTGTGCAAAAAGTAGAAAATTCATATCGCAAATATTGCATCTTGACAAATGGAGTGTATTAGTGATATAATATCATGAACTTGTTTGTGCATATGGGATAATTATGCCAACAAGAGGGTCCGCGTACAAGCATTCGCGTGTCCCCGGAACATTGAATTTTCTAAAGAAGGAGGATTTTTGAGGATGCCAACCTTTAACCAGCTTGTCAGACAGGGTCGTCATGATAAGACCTATAAGTCCAAAGCACCTGTGCTTCAGAAGGGCTTTAACACTCTTGATAACGCACCTATCGACCAGCCGTCTCCCCAGAAGAGAGGCGTATGTACAAAGGTATCTACCACAAGCCCTAAGAAGCCTAACTCCGCGCTCCGTAAGATCGCCAGAGTAAGACTGACCAACGGTCTTGAGGCTACTACCTACATTCCCGGTATCGGCCACAACTTGCAGGAGCACTCCGTAGTTCTCATCAGAGGCGGACGTGTACGTGACCTGCCTGGTGTACGTTACCACATCATCCGCGGTACGCTTGACGCTCAGGGCGTTGCAAACCGTAAGCAGAGCCGTTCCAAGTACGGCGCAAAGACACCCAAGAAATAAGATTTCGGGAGAAAACAACACAAAGGGTAAAAAATAAAGCAGCTCAGCCCGTCAGTTTGAGGAAAATTCGATGTTTGATTCAAAGACGGCGCCAACAGAACTATGCTTTTGAGTACCTATGATTTCATAATATTTAATGAAGGAGGGAAGTATCGTGCCGAGAAGAGGTAAAATTTCCAAGAGAGACGTATTGCCGGATCCGTTGTACAATTCCAAGCTTGTAACAAAGCTTATCAACAACGTAATGCTTGACGGTAAAAAAGGCGTCGCTCAGACAATAGTTTATGACGCATTTGCTACAGTTGCAGCAAAGACCGAGCAGGATGCGCTGAAGGTTTTCGAGGAGGCTCTCGAAAACATCATGCCTGTGCTCGAGGTTAAGGCTCGCCGTGTAGGTGGTTCTACTTACCAGGTTCCTATGGAAGTAAGAGCAGAGCGTCGTCAGACTCTTGGTCTTCGCTGGCTCATCAATTTCGCAAGAAAACGCGGTGAGCGCACCATGGCAGACCGTCTTGCAGCAGAAATTCTGGATGCAAAGAACAATGCCGGCGGAGCATTCAAGAAAAAAGAAGAGACACACAGAATGGCAGAAGCAAACAAGGCGTTTGCTCACTACCGTTATTAATAAAGGAGATTGCATAAGCTATGCCCAGAGAATATTCGCTTGAACGTACGAGAAATATCGGTATCATGGCGCACATAGATGCCGGTAAAACGACTACGACGGAAAGAATATTGTTCTATACAGGTAAGACACACAAGATCGGTGAGACCCATGAGGGTTCTGCTACGATGGACTGGATGGAGCAGGAGCAGGAAAGAGGTATCACAATTACCTCCGCAGCTACTACTTGCTACTGGAAGGAAAATCGTATCAATATCATCGACACTCCCGGTCACGTTGACTTTACCGTTGAGGTTGAGCGTTCTCTCAGAGTGCTTGACGGATCGGTAACTGTATTCTGCGCTAAGGGCGGCGTTGAGCCTCAGTCTGAAACCGTTTGGAGACAGGCTGATAAGTACGGCGTACCGCGTATGGCGTATGTGAACAAGATGGATATAACCGGTGCAAACTTCTACAGAGTTTTGGATATGATGAAGGAAAGACTTCATGCAAATCCTGTACCGATCCAGCTTCCCATCGGAGCCGAGAGCCAGTTTAGAGGTATTATCGACCTGGTAAACATGGAAGCCGACGTCTATTATGATGAACTCGGCAAAGATATGAGAGTAGAGCCCATTCCGGCAGATATGCTGGAGCAGGCTGAAGAGTACAGAGCAGCAATGATCGAAGCCATCGCTACTAACGATGAGGTTCTGTTCGAGAAGTTCTGTGCAGAGGAGGAAATCACGGTTGAAGAGATCAAGCGTGCTATCCGTACCGAGACTCTCGCTAATAACATTGTTCCCGTTGTTTGCGGAACATCCTACAGAAACAAGGGTGTACAGAAGCTGCTTGACGCAGTTATTGATTATATGCCGTCTCCTCTCGACGTTCCCGCTATTCGCGGTATTGACCCCGATACCGAGGAAGAGGTAGAGTGCCCGGCAGATGACGATAAGCCTTTTGCAGCTCTTGCATTCAAGATCATGACCGACCCCTTTGTTGGAAAGCTCTGCTTCTTCAGAGATTATTCCGGTAAGGTTGAGGCAGGTCAGGCTGTTTACAACTCCAATAAGAAGGCTCGTGAGCGTATGGGTCGTATACTCCAGATGCACGCTAACGAGCGTAAAGATATCGATACCTGCTACAGCGGCGATATCGCAGCTGTTGTCGGCGTAAAGAACACCACCACCGGTGATACCCTTTGCGACGAAAAGCATCAGGTAATACTTGAGTCGATGGAATTCCCGGAGCCTGTTATCAGAGTTGCTATCGAGCCCAAGACCCGTGCGGGTCAGGACAAGATGGGTATCGCTCTTGCTAAGCTGGCTGAGGAAGACCCCACCTTCCGTACTTATACGGATGAGGAGACCGGTCAGACCATCATCGCAGGTATGGGTGAGCTTCACCTCGAGATCATTGTTGACCGTCTGCTTCGCGAATTCAAGGTCGAGGCAAACGTAGGCGCACCTCAGGTTGCATACAAAGAGACCATCCGCCGCAGTGCAGATGTTGATCATAAGTATGCACGTCAGTCGGGTGGTAAGGGTCAGTATGGTCACGTTAAGATCATTATGGAGCCCAACGAGCCCGGCGCAGGATATCAGTTCATCAACAAGATCGTTGGCGGTGCTATTCCCAAGGAATACATCCCCGCAGTTGATGCAGGTATTCAGGGCGCTATGCAGAATGGTGTTCTTGCCGGCTACAACGTAGTTGACTTTAAGATCACTCTGTACGACGGTTCTTATCACGAAGTCGACTCTTCCGAAATGGCATTCAAGATCGCCGCATCTATGGCGTTCAAGGAAGCTATGAAGAAGGCAGACCCCGTAATTACAGAGCCTATCATGAAGGTCGTTGTTATCGCTTCCGATGAATACACCGGAAACGTTATCGGTGACCTGAACTCCCGCCGCGGTCAGATCCAGTCTATGGAAACTCGTACCGGCGCACAGGAGATCACCGCTATGGTGCCGCTGTCCGAGATGTTCGGATACGCAACTGCTCTCCGTTCCAACACTCAGGGACGCGGACAGTTCTCTATGGAGCCCAGCCACTTCGCAGAGGTTCCCAAGTCTATTATGGAGAACATCATCTCCAAGGCTAACAAAAATAATTAACTTTTAATAAAAAATAATTACAATTTTTATGGAGGAAATTCAAAATGGCAAAAGCTAAGTTTGAACGCACAAAGCCCCACGTAAACATTGGTACCATCGGTCACGTTGACCATGGTAAAACCACTCTTACCGCTGCTATTACAAAGACCCTTTCTCTGAAGCAGGGTAACGTTGAGTTCATGGCATACGACCAGATCGACAACGCTCCCGAAGAGAGAGCAAGAGGTATCACAATCAACACCAGACACGTTGAGTACGAGACTGACAACCGTCACTACGCTCACGTTGACTGCCCCGGCCACGCTGACTACGTTAAGAACATGATCACCGGTGCTGCACAGATGGATGGCGCAATCCTCGTTGTTGCAGGTACCGACGGTCCTCTCCAGCAGACCCCCGAGCACGTTCTGCTCGCTCGTCAGGTTGGCGTTCCCGCAATCGTTGTATTCATGAACAAGACTGACCTTGTTGATGACCCCGAGCTTCTTGACCTCGTAGAGATGGAGATCCGTGATCTTCTGTCTTCCTACGATTTCCCCGGCGACGATCTTCCTATCGTTCGCGGTTCCGCTCGTGACGCTCTTGAGAGCGCTTCCACCGATCTGTCTTCTCCCGAGTACGCTCCTATCCTTGAGCTGATGGATGAGGTTGACGCATACATTCCTACTCCCGAGCGTAAGGCTGATCTGCCTTTCCTGATGCCCGTTGAGGACGTATTCTCCATCTCCGGTCGTGGTACTGTTGCTACCGGTAGAGTTGAGCGTGGTACTGTTAAGGTTGGTGACACTGTTGAGATCGTTGGTCTGTCCGACGAGAGCAAGACCACTGTTGTTACCGGCGTTGAGATGTTCCACAAGCTTCTCGACCAGGCTGAGGCAGGCGATAACGTTGGTCTGCTTCTCCGGGGTATCGACAAGAATGGTATCGAGCGTGGACAGGTTCTCTGCAAGACCGGTTCCATCAAGCCTCACACCAAGTTCGTTGGTCACGTTTACGTTCTGACTGAGAAGGAAGGCGGCCGTAAGAAGCCCTTCTTCCCCGGCTACAGACCTCAGTTCTACTTCAGAACAACCGACGTTACCGGTGTTATCGAGCTTCCTGAAGGCGTTGAAATGTGCCGTCCCGGCGATAACGTTGATATGACCGTTGAGCTTATCACACCTATCGCTATCGAGGTTGGACTTCGTTTCGCTATCCGTGAGGGTGGTAGAACCGTTGGTTCCGGTATCGTTTCCGAGATCATCGAGTAATTTAAAAATTGCTTAATAAACTATCCCGAGGGCATTGCCCTCGGGATTAGTTAATATTTATCTTTGGGGAATGGTGAAATTCCATACCGGCGGTATAGTCCGCGAACTCGAAAGAGCCGATTGGGTGAAATTCCCAAACCGACGGTAAAGTCCGGATGAGAGAAGATATATGGGTGCATACCCAAATTTTATAAATATCTTCTCCCTTAAACCATATAAAGGGAGATTTTTTATGTCTATAACAAAAAATAATTCTATTTATATTAAGAAACTTACTGCACTTGCTGTTTTCGCCGCGCTGGCGTATGTTGTACATTTTATACACATTCCTGTGTCATTCTTAAATCTTGATTTTAAGGATGTCATAATGACTGTGGCGGGTATGTATTTTGGTCCTGTATCGGGTGTTGTCGTTGCTATTATTGTTCCTTTGCTCGAATTCCCGACAAGTGAGACGGGGCTTTACGGCTTGATTATGAATCTTATAAGCAGTGTTACGTTTGTTGGAGTTGCAAGTTTGATCTATAGATTTAAGCGCACTCTTTCGGGGGCAATAATTGCTCTTGTTTCCGCGGCTATGTCCATGACGGCTGTTATGATGCTCGCAAATCTTTTTATTACTCCGTTTTATATGGGAGTATCACGAGGGGATGTGGTTTCGCTCATTCCCACCATGCTTTTGCCATTTAACGCAATTAAATCAATTTTGAATGCTTCTTTGACACTCTGCTTATATAAACCGATGACAAATGTTTTGAAAAAAGCTAAAATTACGAAGTCGGTTGTTGACGCTGAGGGAGTTACTTCAACCGAAGGGTCGAAGCTTCGATCTGTGCTGGTTATAGTTATTGGAAGCGTAATAGCTGTTGCGTCACTTGCAATTGTTTTCTTTGTTCTTGGCGGAAGTATAAGCTTTGGTTAATTAAACATTGAATATTCCATTCTTTGTAAGTTACATTTGCTATGTTCAAGGAATGATGATATAATATGATATCTCACGACATCTTGTTTGATTAAGGTTATTATTATAAATCAAGAGAGAGTATGAAATGAAAAAAAACAAGATCTTTCAAATAATTCTTTGGATAATTCAAGGTTGCCTTGTTGGCGTGGGTGCTATATTGCCCGGCGTCAGCGGCGGCACGCTGTGTTATGTTTTCGGCATATATGAGCCTGTTCTCGATACGCTGACCAACCCATGGCAGGGCATAAAAAAATATTGGTTTATGCTGATGTTTGTAGGAATCGGTGGTGTGCTTGGTTTTGTTGGCTTTGCGGGTATAACCGAGGCACTGCTTAGATGGAACACGCCTGTGGTACTGTGCGTGTTTATCGGTCTGATACTCGGAACAGTGCCCGAGCTGTGGCGTGACAGCGGCGAGAAGGGAAGAAATAAATACTCCATTATTTCGCTGTGCGTAAGCTTTGTATTTATTGTAGTACTGTTTTACTGCTGTGAGCATGTTTGGAACATATCCATTCCGCAAACTATTTGGGGCTACGCGATTTGCGGTGTTATCTGGGGACTCAGCTTTATAATTCCCGGATTCAGTTCGTCAACGCTGTTGCTTTTCTTCGGTATTTACGGACCTATGTCGGCAGGTATCAAGAGCCTTGATCTTAAAGTCGTCGTTCCGCTGGGGTTGACAATGCTGGCGACGTTACTGCTTTTGTCAAGAGCTATGAAGGCGGCGTTCGAAAAGATACACTCAATTGCGTCGCACTCGGTAATGGGTTTTGTGCTCGCTACAACTCTGATGCTGTTTACCGTAACAGACGAGGGAAGCCCCAGCATTATAAGCACATTTTCGGGCGTTAATATCGCTATATATATTGGCTGTATTGTTGGCGGCGTGGCAGTGTCGTTCCTGCTGTCAAAGCTGTTTGAAAAGTTACGCGCTCCTGCTCAGGCACAAGAGGAGAATAATTAAATTTTGCAAAACAGCTACCAAGCTATTGACATTTATCGACTTGTATGTTATAATATATTGCTAAAATAAATCATCAATAAAATCTTATCAAGAGTGGCGGAGGGACAGGCCCTGTGAAGCCCGGCAACCTGCATTACGTAAGGTGCTAATTCCCGAGAGATGAGTGCTTTTGTATGCTATTCGACCCTCGGGACACCGAGGGTCTTTTTACGCCAATATCAGGAGGAAAAATGGAAAAGCGTCTTTTTACATCGGAGTCTGTAACCGAAGGACATCCCGATAAAATATGCGATAAAATTTCGGATGCCGTACTTGACGAAATGCTGCGTCAGGACCCTATGGCACGCGTTGCCTGCGAAACTTTCTGCACCACAGGTCTTGTTGCGCTGATGGGCGAGATCACCGCCGAGGCGTACGTTGATTTTCAGACCGTTGTGCGTGAGACCGTTCGCGAGATAGGCTATGACCGCGCGAAATACGGCTTTGACTGCGACAGCTGTGCAGTTATCAGCTCAATTCACGAGCAGTCGCCTGACATCGCCCTTGGTGTTGACAAGAGCTTTGAGGCAAAGGCAGGTCAGAGTGACGGTTATGACATAGGTGCGGGTGACCAGGGAATCATGTTCGGTTATGCCTGCAACGAAACCAAGGAGCTTATGCCCCTGCCCATTTCGCTGTCACACAAGCTTGCAAAGCGGCTGACCGAGGTTCGTAAGAACAAGACACTGGACTATCTGCGCCCTGACGGTAAAACACAGGTTACCGTTGAATATGACGGCAATAAGCCCGTGCGCGTTGATACCGTTGTTGTATCCTCTCAGCACAGCGCGGATGTAACTCTTGACAAGATCCGCGAGGATATTATCAAGCATGTTATCACTCCCGTTATTCCTGCGGAGCTGCTTGATTCCGCGACAAAAATATACGTCAACCCTACCGGCCGCTTTGTTATAGGCGGACCCGCAGGCGATACCGGTCTTACAGGACGTAAGATAATTGTTGATACATACGGCGGTTATTCCCGTCACGGCGGCGGTGCTTTTTCTGGTAAGGACCCCACAAAGGTTGACCGTTCCGCTTGCTATGCCGCACGTTATGCCGCGAAGAATATCGTTGCGGCAGGTCTTGCTGACCGATGCGAGGTTCAGCTGGCTTACGCTATCGGCGTTGCTCGCCCCGTTTCCGTTCTCGTTGAGACCTTCGGTACAGCAGTATGCCCCGAGGAAAAGATCGCAAAGGCTCTGCTTGAACGCCTCGACCTGCGTCCCGCGGCTATCATTGAACGCTTCGGACTCCGCAAGCCCATTTACGCACAGCTTGCTGCTTACGGCCATATGGGTCGTGAGGATCTGGGCGTGAGCTGGGAACAGCGTGACCTGGCGGCTCAGCTTGGTGCGGCTTTACTGTAAAATAATTTCCGCATTTGCGGCATCTGCGTCGCGCAGATGCCGCAGTTGTATTCGCAGTTAAAACGCCTCTTGCATATTATGCTTTTAGGAGGCGTTGATATATGTATGTAGTATTATTTTTTGAAATTCTGGGTGCGGTGCTTGCGGCGTTTGGGCTTGTGTGCTTGTGGCATTTTGCCACGGATGCTCGCCATATCCCATTCGATACGCTGGAGGCTGTAATTTACGACGGCAGCTTTGAACAGGAGGAACTGGGGCGGATGGTGCGCTGTGCGCACTCGAAAACTTATGACACCTGCCGCACAGCGGTGCTGGTTATGGACGGCGTGAGCTTGTCGGAGGATGTGGCTTGCATTCTTCGAGAAAATGGAGTATTGATTTATTACATCACAAATCGATAAAATTAAAGATCACGAGAAAGGAGTTTTGCAATGTCGGATGTGCCAAACTATATTATTGGCGAAGAAAAGGATGCCGGAGGACTTATACGTATCGACGGTGTCGTTGAGACTATAATATATTCAAATAAAGAAAACGGCTATACTGTCTGCGACATTGAATGCTCCGATGGTGAGCCTGCCACGGTGACGGGCATAATGCCGTACCTTGGTGAGGGTGACGCCGCAAGCTTTTTTGGCAAGTGGATACACAGTCCCAAATACGGCAGACAGTTTCGTGCCGAGCAGTTTGAGCGCTCATTGCCCGCGGATACCGCGTCAATTTTGCGCTATCTTTCGTCGCGGACCGTTAAGGGAATAGGTCCCAAGCTTGCTCAACGTATAGTTGCCGAGTTCGGTGAGGACACCTTTGATGTTATGGAAAATCATCCGGAGTGGCTGGCGCAGATAAAGGGTGTGTCGCGCAAGGTGGCAGAGGAGGCGTGCGCCGATTTTCGTGAAAAGTCGGGCATGCGCAACGCTATGCTGTTTTTTCGCGACTATTTCGGTTCGGCAACAACAATAAAGATATACAAAAAATACGGCAACAATGCTGTCGAGATAGCTCGCGCCAACCCGTACCGCCTTTGTGATGAGGTAGAGGGGATTGGTTTTGAGCGTGCTGATCTCATGGCGCAGAAAATGGGTATGGCGTATGACGACCCCAATCGCATTATGAGCGGGATTGTGTACGTCCTGTCCTCAAACGCGGCTCAGAACGGTCACGTCTGCCTGCCCGAGGGCAAGCTTATTGACACATCTGTTGCACTTCTTGGATGCACAGTAGCTGCCGCCACAGAGGCGCTGGCGCGACTTATAGCCGAGCAACGTGTAGTGACGGATACGCGCGAGAAGATAAAGTACATTTATATGCCGTATGCGTATGAATGTGAGGATTATATTGCAAAAAAACTGGTTTTGCTTGATAAGCTATGCCCCATGGTGGACGTGGGCGACGTAGCCGCATTTATTACCAAGGAAGAGCGTCGCAATGCGCTTTGCTATGCCAATATGCAGCGTCGCGCCATCGCCGAAGCGTTGGGTAACGGCGTGTTTGTGCTGACGGGCGGTCCCGGTACGGGTAAAACTACCATAGTCAAGGCACTTATAGATATTTTTGAAAGTATGGGCATGAGCGTGGCGCTTGCCGCGCCGACGGGTAGAGCCGCAAAGCGCATGTCTGAGGCTACCTCACGTGAATCCAAAACGGTGCACCGCTTGCTTGAAATGGAGTTTGAGAGCGAGAACGGTGATAAATTCCGCCGAAACGAGCAGGACCCGCTTGACGAAAACGTTGTTATAATCGATGAGGCGTCTATGCTGGACAGCTCGCTGACCGCCAGCCTTTTGCGGGCGCTGAAGCCGGGCTCGCGTCTGCTATTGATAGGAGACTCGGATCAGCTTCCGTCGGTTGGTGCGGGCAACGTTTTGTCTGACATAATAGCGTCGGGAAGATTTGCCACGGTACGGCTCAATGAAATATTCCGTCAGGCTCAGCAGAGCTTGATAGTTACCAACGCGCACGCTGTTAACGAGGGTAAAATGCCCGAGTTGAGCGTTAAAAATAACGACTTCTTCTTTTTGCCGCGTTCGTCGGATCGCGATATAGCCGCGACCATTGTGGATCTTTACCGCAACAGATTGCCTCGAAGCTACGGCGCGGATACTATAAACAACATTCAGGTGATCTCGCCGTCAAGACGCGGCGAGGCGGGTACGGAAAATCTTAACGTGCTGCTTCAGAACGCGCTGAACCCTGCCGCACCGCTTAAGAACGAATATCAGTTCCGTCAGACTACGTTCCGCGTAGGTGACAGAGTAATGCAGATACGTAACAACTATGAGCTTAGCTGGGAAAAGCCGGATAGCGACGGAATGGGCGTATTCAACGGTGACATTGGAGTTATAACCGATATAAACCGCGGCTCGTCCTGCTTTGAGATCATGTTCGATGACCGCCATGTGGTGTATGATTTTTCGCTTCTTGAAGACCTTGAGCACGCGTATGCGGTTACGGTTCATAAGAGTCAGGGAAGTGAATATCCCATCGTAATACTGCCCGCATACAACGCGCCGCAGATGCTGCTGACACGCAATTTGCTTTATACGGCAGTCACACGTGCGCAGAGAATGGTAATTATCGTCGGGCGTGAAGATATAGTCGGATATATGGTAAATAATAACCGTACGACCATGCGTTACACAGGTCTTGCTCACCGCATAAATAAATACGAATGAACAAGAAAAAACTTATACGAAATCTTTTGCTTCCTCCGCGCTGTCTTGCTTGCCGTAAGCTGTTGCCTTTTGACGGCGCGGGCGGCGAGGACATAATGTGCCGTGAGTGCAGAGGCGCGTTTGAGGCGGCAAAAATAAAAATGTGCCGCACCTGCGCGGCATTTGCGTTGGATTGCAGATGTATGCCCGACGGACTTGAAGCGGCGGGGTGCTCGGCGCTTATAAAGCTGTCCGAATACCGCGCGTCCGATCTGCACGGCGTTATAAACAGTATTGTCAATAACAGCAAGCGGTATAAGTATTATGACGGTTTTGCGTTTCTTGCCCGTCAGCTTTTGTCGGGAATACGCAGAACGCTGGACGATCTTGATGTTGAAGAATGCGACGTTGCGGTTATGTATTGTCCGCGTTCACGGCGCAGTAGGCGTGTTTACGGCTTCGATCAGGCAGAGCAGCTTGCGCGTCATATAGCGGAACGGTCGGATATGACGTTTTGTAAATTGCTTTCGCGCAACCGCAGAGCGTTTGAGAAAAAACAGAAAACGCTGAGCTTCGCGCAACGCGCTGACAACGTCAGAGGCGTGATAGCGGTATTGGGTAAGAATGAACTTCAAGGCAAGACGGTTCTGCTTGTGGATGATGTTGTAACAAGCGGTGCTACCATGGCTGCCTGTACCGCCGCTTTGCTTGATGCGGGCGCGGAGCGTGTGATATGTACGTGTATTGCCGCGACGGCAAAGGAAAATAAATAAAAAATATTGATTTTTTTAGTCATATATAGTATAATAAAATAAAGGCAAAAGTCTTTAAGTTAATTTTCAAGGAGTTACCTCGTGGGTGTAATAAAGAATATTTCCGAACGCTTCGGTTCGCGCGATATAGCAATAGATCTCGGCACTGCGAAGGTGCTCGTTTATGTTGACGGCAAGGGTATTGTACTGAATGAGCCTTCCGTGGTTGCTATAGATACCGCGGCGGATCAAATAATAAAGGTCGGCAGTGAGGCTCAGGCAATGATGGGGCGCACTCCCGAGCATATAAAGACTATCAGACCGCTCAAAAACGGCGTTGTGGCTCAATATGAGGTTACGCTTCGTATGTTGCAGTATTTTATCAAAAACGCTTGCGGAGATATGTTTTTCCGCCCCAGGGTAATGATATGTATACCCGGCGGTATTTCGGACGTGGAGCGCCGTGCCGTAATGGACGCCGCGCTTGAGGCGGGTGCCCGTTCGGTACAGCTTATTCACGAGCCGCTTGCAGCGGCTATAGGCGCGGGGCTCAACGTCAAAGCCCCCGAGGGTCATCTTATCGTGGATATCGGAGGCGGAACTACGGATATTGCTGTGGTGTCGCTGGGCGGCATAGTGGTGTCGGAAACGATCCGCGTTGCGGGCGATCAATTTGACGAGGCTATAGTTCGTCATGTCAAAAACAAATATCGCGTACATATCGGCGAGCGTACTGCTGAGCAGATAAAGATACGTATCGGCGCGGTATATGAACATAAAAACTACAAGACCATGAAGGTGCGCGGCAGATGCATGAAAGAGGGACTTCCCAAGGAAATAACCATCAGCTCCAAGGAAATGCTACAAGCCATGCAAGATCCTATTGCGGATATTATCGGCGCTATTTGCCGTGTTGTGGACCGTACATCTCCCGAGCTTATTCCCGATATTATTAACAACGGCATTACCATGACGGGCGGCGGAAGCCTGCTTGCAGGGCTTGACCGCTTGCTTGCCGATGTTACCGGAATACGCACCACAGTCGCGAAGGACGCGGAGCTTTGCGTGGTTCGCGGTACGGGACGCTCACTGTCCAAGCTGTCATACGATGATAGCGGTAATGGAGACTCCAAGTTTGTATTATAAGCCGTCAAATGGCATAAGAGGTTATATATGAATTATATTATCAACGGTTATAAACCGGAAAAAATGTTTAACTATTTTGAGGATCTTGCGGCTATCCCTCATGGATCCCACAACGAAGCGGCAGTCGCTGACGCGCTTGTGAGCTTTGCGCAGGATCGCGGACTCAAATACGTCAGAGACGATCTTAACAATGTGCTGATAAAAAAGTCAGCTACCGCAGGCTATGAGAACGAGCCCGCTGTGTTGCTTCAGGGACATACCGATATGGTGTGTGAGAAGAATGCGGATACCGAGCACGATTTTCTGACAGATCCGCTTAAGCTTTACGTAAAGGACGGCATACTTCGTGCCGAGGGCACTACGCTGGGTGCTGATGACGGCGTAGCTGTTGCGCTTATGCTGGCGCTTCTTGACGGCGCGGCAGCCGAGCATCCCGCAATCGAGTGCCTTTTCACGGCTACCGAGGAAACAGGACTTATCGGTGCCATTGGCTTTGATTACTCTCATATCTCCGCGCGTCGCATGATAAACTTGGACGTTGAGGGAGAGGGCCAGGTCACGGTAGGCTGTGCGGGCGGATTCCGTTCGTCGGTGCATATTCCCGTTGAGTTTGTAAAAGCGGCAGGTGAAGCGGTGAATATTAAGGTATCCGGTCTTATGGGCGGACATTCGGGTGCCGATATAACGCTGGGAAGAGCCAATGCTCATAAGGTTATGGGACGCATTATGCTGTCTCTTCGCCGCGACGCGGACTACAATCTTATAAGTATTAACGGCGGTCTTATGGACAACGCCATTCCGCGTGAGTGCGAAATAGTTATTACTTGCGCAAATGCCGAGGATATGATAAACAAAGCATATCGCGCGGCAGAGGAGATCGCCGCCGAGTTGTGCGCGGATGACAGCGGATTTAAGCTTACTTGCAATAAAGTCGAGACCCCCGAGCTTATGATGAACTGCGCGTGCACGCGTCTTATCGCAAATGCTGTGGGAATTGTTCAGGTGGGCGTTTTGAAAATGAGTAATGATATTGCAGGTCTTGCGGAGCTGTCACGCAATCTCGGTATTATTCACACAGAAAAAGATTCGGTCGAGATCGTGCTGTCTACCAGAAGCGCTATCGAGTCACAGCTGGAGGCGGCTATAGACTATATCGACGCGTTTGCCGAGATGTGCGAAGGTACCGCGGAGCATTACAGCCGTTATCCGGGCTGGCAGTATGCCAAGGTATCGCCGTTGCGTGAAAAATATATTATGGCGGCTCGCGAGGTGTTGGGCGTTGATCCCAAGGTGTTTGCGATTCACGCGGGACTTGAATGCGGTGTTGTAAAATCGCACATTCCCGATATGGATATAATCGCAATAGGTCCTGAGGCGGGCAATATTCATACCCCCGACGAATATCTTGATCTTGCAAGCTTTGAGCGTATGTTCAAACTTGTGGAGAGAATGCTTAAAAAATAAGTCCTCGGAGGTGCGCGTGTGACAGGGAAGCAATTTACGGCATTTGTATGCGCCATATGTGTTACAATATTGGCCTTTCTTTGTGTTGTTGGATTGATAGCGCTTTCCGTGTCTATGTTTGAAGAGATAGACGCGATCCCCGAGGACAATCCCGCAAGCGGAAGCATTGGCAAGGCATTTGGTACTATAGCGTATTCGTTTATATGGATAGTCGTAGCTCCTATTTTGGGGTTTTGCGCGTTGTCGGCATCAGGCGTTGGAATATTTACAAGCATTTCCGCGCTCAAAGCGCATAAAGTGGGAGTCAAGGTCACCTCCGTTATCATGCTTTGCATCAACGGCGCTATATGCGCGGTATGCGTGATACCTTTGATAATTTTGATCGTATCGATAATTTTTTGATATAAATTAAGCTGAACGCTTGCGGAAGACTCTCCGCAAGCGTTTTTATACCTATATCGATTTTTTTCGTCAAAAAAGCCTGTCACACGCACAATGTTTTCACATTTAATTTGAAAAAATGTGAAATTTCTCTATACAAAAAGTTTGCAATATGTTATAATTTATAATGAATAAACAGCATAACGGAGAATATGGACAATGAAAGATAATTTTGAAAAAAAAGAACGTTACGGAAGAAAAGACGACCGTCACAGCACTCCCCGTGAGCCTGCTCCGGGCGCGGTCATAGGACGCAACGCGGTGCGCGAATTGCTCAAATCGGGTCGTGAGATAGATAAAATGTTTGTCCGTCGCGGTGACCGCGAGGGCTCTATAGTTGTACTTATCGCAGAGGCGAAATCTGCGGGAATACCTGTAGTTGAGGTTGAAAAAAACAAATTGGACGAGCTGTCGGGCGGCGCTAACCATCAGGGCGTGGTTGCCATGGCGGCAGAGAAGGACTACTGCAGTATTGAAGATATACTTGCTATTGCCGCCGAACGCGGTGAAGCTCCCCTTATAGTTATCGCAGACGGCATTACCGACCCCTACAATCTCGGCTCGGTCATTCGTTGCGCCGAAGGCGTTGGTGCTCACGGACTTATTATTCCCAAGCGCCGCGCAGCGGGACTTACTCCGCTGGTCACAAAGGCATCGGCGGGAGCTGTGGAGCATTTGGCTATCGCTAAGGTGCCTAACATCGCATCTGCGATCGAACAGTTAAAAACGGCAGGTGTTTGGGTATATGCCGCCGATATGCAGGGGCAGAATTACTACGACACCGATTTTGGCGGTGCTTGCGCTATCGTCATGGGCAGCGAGGGCGAGGGAATATCCCGCCTTGTGCTGGAAAAGTGCGATTTTAAGGTGACAATACCCATGTACGGAAACGTAAATTCATTTAATGTTGCTACTGCTGCCGCAGTGCTGCTCGCGGAAGCATCACGCCAGCATCATAAAAAATAAGTTACGCAAATCCTTGGAGAGGAGATAGACATTATGGGCGAAAAAAAGCAAAATGACATAAATGATATGTTGGGCAAGCTGCGCGCGTCAGTGGACAAGCCTGCCAAAAGTGCAAAGAAAACAGCCGGTAATGATGTGTTTGACCGTGAAATAGCGGCGCTGATCCAAAAGCAGCTGAACTCGAATACAAGCTCAGCGCAGACTGCGGAAGATGTCACGGATGCTGAGCCTTCCTCCTTTTATTCGGATGAAATAAAGCTTGAAGATTTTGTTATTGACGATGAGACGGAAAAAGAGTCTATAGAACTTGAAGAGACAGTAGAGGATGCACCTCTTGAGTTTGAAGAAACCGTTGAAAATGAACCCGTGATTGAAACTCTTGAGCTTGAAGAAACCGTCGAGGATGAGCCGGAGCTTGAGCCTCGTGAACTTGAAGATATCATTGAGGACACATCGTCAGACCTCGAAGAACCTATGGAGTATGACGAGCAATCGGAAGAGATGCCGCCCGCTGTAATGCAGGCACTTGAGGATGCGTTTGCGGTTGATGAAAACGACTTATCCGACGGGCTTGAACCAAATATTCGGGATATAGTGCTTTCTGAGGCTGAAATAGTTACTGAGGACGAAGAGATCGTTGATGATGAAATAATTGCCGCGGATGAAGTAATTGTTGAAAATGATGCGATTATTGAGGATGAGATAATTGCAGAAGATGAAGTGATTGCTGAAGACGAATCCGATATTGAGGCTGAGGTGATCGTTGAGGCTCAAACCTCCGAGCAAGTTGATGCGGAAATTGATGAGCCCTCCGTCCTTGAACAAGAATCGGTAGAGCAACCGATATCCTCCGATGAACACGCCTCACGTCTTTCGGATGACTATATAAAAATGATGCTTGCATTGGGCAAGGAATCCGATCTCGGTGAGCGAATGGGATATGAGGATCTTGATGAATACAAAAAGAATCTTCGTCAGGAGCAGACTCATGAGCCCGAAAATATGCTTGATCTGCCCGACGCGTATGCGTATCGAGGGGTAGAATATAAGTCACACGCTCAGGATGAGCAGATAATGGATGATTACAACAAGTGCCGCGCCGTTGCAATAATAAAGCTGATAGTAGGCGTTGTTATTTGCGGTCTTTGCGGCTTTATGGAAAACGCAAGATACTTTGGATTTTGGTTGCTTGAACCTTTTGAGCCTGTTGAAAATCCGGGTGTGTTTGTGCTGACGTTGACAGGCCTTTTGCTGGGCGGCGCACTGCTGTGCCTGCGTCAGCTTAAAAACGGCATTGTCAGCGTAGTAAAAATGTCTCCCGATCCTCACGCAATGACATTTTTTGCAATCGCGGCGGCACTGATCTGCAATATTGTGATGGCTATCGTGCGTCCCGATACTGTGACGGTATACAATTTCCCGGCTACACTGTATATTGTTGTTACGCTTGTGAGTGAGCTTATTACGATCTGCCGTGAGATAAACAGCTTCTCGGTTGCAAGCTCGGACGGAGTCCGATATTCTCCCGAACGTGAAGCTCAGCTCTTCGAGCAAAAATATAATTCACGTGTCTCTGCCAAGGTAGGCGGACAAAGCAGAAGAGTTTACAACGTAGTGGCGTCGCGCTTCAGCGACGGCTATTTCAGACGTACCAATGAAAAGAAAAAGGGAATATACATTCTCAATTTTATGTTGCTGCCCACTGTGGCGGTGGCGTTTGTTGAACTCATTATCGCTCTGTCTCTCAGGCAAACATTTACGGAAGCTGTCGGTGTGTTTACGGCAACGTTTGTTGTTATAATGCCACTTCCGCTTATGGTAGCGTTGGTTGCTCCGCCGCTTGCGTCGTCGATAAGACTTAAAAAACAGCGCAGTGCCATTCTGGGTGACAGTGCTGTGGATGAGTTTTCACGCTCCAAGCTGTTGGTGTTTGAGGACAGAGATATGTTCCCGGCTGATAAGATCGAGACCAAGGGTCTTAAGCTTTACGACGGCTTTGAACTGTATGACGTTCTTATAAAAACAGGCTCGCTGTTCGCGCATATAGGCGGACCGCTGGGTGAGCTGTTTGAAGCGGAGAACGCCAAATATCACCGTATACGCGATGTAAAGCTTGTCAAGGTTGATCGCGGCGGTGTTGAGGCGGTTCTTGAGGGAAAGGTCAATATACTTGCGGGCAAGATAGACTTCATTGAGAAATACGGAATATATCCTAAGCGAGCGCCTCGCGATGAACAGCTTATCGCCGAGGGCGCTGTATCGGTAATATATATTGTAATAGATTCAAGACCCGCAGCACGGCTGTATTCCGACTATCGTACCGACTCTGATTTTGAACGTAGTATTTGCGAGCTTTGCCGTTTTGGCGATGCGGCGGCGATACGCACCTCCGATCCCGGTATAGACGAGGCAATGATTAATCGCAAGCGTACAGAGACGGAGTACGAGCTGTCCGTAATACGTCCGGGTAGTGCCCATGATGGGCAAGAACGTGATACGTTTGACGGCGGAATAATCAGCCTTGATACTGCTCGTGGCTTGATCAAAGCGACAGCTGAATGTCACAAAATCAAAAAATCGCGCAAGATAAGCATGATACTTTATTTCTTTGCGTACTTAGTTGGCGTGATAGGAATTACTTTGCTTGTGACGCTTAAAATGTCTTCTTATATTGCATCGGGACTTGTTGTGGTATATTTGCTGCTGTGGATGCTTCCCGTGCTGTTTTTACCCGCGATTTTTGATACATCAAAGAAAAAATGAAAGGCACTGAAATGACTGACAAAAATAAAGATATGCGCCGCATGAGCGGCGTGCTGGGCTCGGTTCAAAAGCCCGGACGCTACTCCGGCGGCGAATATGGTGAAATACTTAAGGATAAGACGCAGGTCAAAGCGCGATTTGCTTTCTGTTTTCCGGACTCATATGAAATAGGTATGTCCAATCTCGGCATGCGTATTTTATACGGCGCGTTGAACTCCGATCCCGATATCTGGTGCGAGCGTGTTTTCGCACCCTGGGTGGATATGGAGGAGCAGATGCGCACGCACGACATTCCGCTGTGCGCACTGGAGAGCGGAGACCCGCTTTCCGAATTCGATATTATCGGCTTTACCTTGCAGTACGAAATGTGCTATACCAACGTGCTGAATATGCTACAGCTTGCCAAGCTTCCCATAAGGGCGGCTGAAAGAGGAGAGGAGCACCCCATTATTATCGGTGGCGGTCCTTGTACTTATAACGCCGAGCCTGTGGCGGACTTCTTCGATTGCTTTTCCATCGGTGAGGGTGAGACCATGCTCAACGAGTTCACCGAGCTTTACATAAAAATGAAGGCCGACGGCACGTATACCCGTGAGGGCTTTTTGCACGAGGCGGCGCGCACTATCAGCGGAATTTACGTTCCATCGCTGTTTGAGGTCAGCTATAACGAGGATGGTACCATTAAGGCGTACACGCCCAAATATGACGATATTCCCACTCGCGTTGTCAAGCGCATTATGACTGATATGGACACCGCGTTTTTCCCCGGGCGCGTTGTTATGCCGTATATTGAAACAGTACACGACCGCATCATGCTGGAGGTATGCCGCGGATGTATTCGCGGTTGCCGCTTCTGCCAGGCGGGCATGGTGTACAGACCTGTCCGCGAAAAGTCGCCGGACGTGCTTAACGAGCAGGCAAAAACGCTTTATGAGCAGACGGGATATGAGGAAATGTCACTGTCGTCACTTTCCATCAGTGACTACACCAAGCTGCCGGAGCTTACCGAAAAACTGCTTGACTGGACGGATGAAAAAATGGTCAGCCTGTCTCTGCCGTCACTGCGCGTTGACAGCTTCTCCAAGCAGCTTATGGAAAAAGTCGCGTCGGTGCGTTCATCCTCGCTGACCTTCGCGCCCGAGGCGGGTACCCAGAGAATGCGTGACGTTATCAATAAGAACGTAACGCTTGACGACCTGCTCAACGCCGTTGGCGTTGCGTTTGAGTCGGGTAAGACTTCTGTCAAGCTGTACTTTATGCAGGGACTTCCCACCGAGACAGATGCTGATCTTGACGGTATAAACGATCTGGCGCGTGAGGTTATTGAGGCGTATTATCGCTCTCCCGGACGTGTCAAGGGCAGAAAACCGTCGGTTACGGTAAGTGTTTCTAATTTTATTCCCAAGCCGTTCACGCCTTTCCAATGGGAGGCGGCAGATACACCCGAAGAGCTGGAGCGCAAGCAAAAGTATCTGCGCGGCGTTATTACGGACAAAAAGATACGTTATCAGTACCACAACGTGGGCACGTCTCATATTGAGGCGGTGCTGGCTCGCGGCGACAGAAGACTGTCCCGCGTACTTGAGGCGGCGCTTGAAGCAGGCTTCAAATACGATGCGTGGGATGAATATTTCAATTACGATGGCTGGATGGAGCTTTTCAAAAAGACGGGCATCGACTCTGCCTTTTATGCAAACCGTGAGTTCGGCCGCGACGAGATCTTGCCTTGGGATATTATCGATTGCGGCGTGACCAAAGCGTTCCTGCTTCGTGAGCGTGACCGCGCATACGCTGAAAAGACGACACCCAACTGCCGCGAAAAGTGCAGCGGTTGCGGTGCTAATAAACTGGGCGGCAAGGGCATTTGCTGTCCGCAGACGTGTGGGGAGGTGCAGGAGTGATGATAATGACCGAAAAGCAAATCAAGGCTCTGCCCCTGCTTGATCCGCCCAAGACCGTGCGCATCAAGTTCCGCAAGGCAGGCAGACTTCAGTACATATCCCACCTCGATCTTCAGCGCTCCATGTCGCGCATAATCGCACGCGCGGGACTTCCCGTGTGGTATACAAAGGGCTTTAATCCACACCCCAAGCTTGTTTTCGGCGTTCCGCTGCCTGTCGGAGTTGAAAGCGACTGCGAGCTGCTGGATCTGCGACTTGACCGCGACATTCCAAATGAGGCTGTAAAGGATATGCTCAATGCCAAGCTGACCGACGAGCTGTGCGCTATTGAGGTTCGCGAGGCAGGCGCAAAGTTTGTGGATATTTCAGCGGCTGACTACAGCCTTTGCATCAAGACCGCAGGCGCGTCCGCACAGCTGGCAGACAGCATAAAGGTATTGCTTACCACAGCACCGCTGGTTATCGTAAAGAAATCCAAGTCGGGCGAAAAAGAAACGGATATCATTCCTATGATAAATAACGTCAGCGCGGAATACGACGGTGAGAGCGACATTATCCGTCTTGATATGCGCCTTGCTTGCGGACAGGTTGAAAACCTTAATGCATCCGTTGTTGTTGGTGTTCTGAAAGATAAGCTTGGCATACTTTCGGGTGATCCTACGGTTGAGTATTGCAATATTCGCCGCACACGCTTTTACACCGCCGATGGCGCGGAGTTTTTCTGATATATGAACGTTGAGCTTATACTTCGGTATGCCGGGACGCAGGAGGAAAAGCTGCTTGGCAGACGCCTGATAGATCTGGCGGAGCAGTGCGACAGAACGGGGTGGTTTGTATCCACCTCGTTTCTCTCACCGTCAGAACGCGAATTTTGTCGGCTTGCACTACCGCATCTGGGCTGCGAGGCAGTATTTGACGGCGGCTTTGAGGGGGCAGAGCGCTCCTGTGCATTGCTTTATCCTGCATATGTAGACCCACCCGAGCGTTATTTTGACGATTTCCCCATAGCGGCACTTAAAATAGAGCACTCCACGCCGCTGACACACCGTGATTTTCTCGGTTCTGTGTTAGGACTTGGACTCAAGCGCGAGGCTATCGGAGATATTCTTGTGGGTGAGCGTGAAAGCGTTATGCTGGTCACCCGTGCGGTGCTTCCGTTTTTGCTGACAAGCTTCGGTAAGGCAGGGAGAAGCGGTGTGCAGGTGTCCGAGCTTGCTCTTGAAAACATAATCCCACCCGAACCCAAATTCGAAATAATGAAGGATACCGTTGCGTCCTTGCGTATCGACAGTGTGCTGTCGGTGGGATTTCGCATATCCCGCGAGACAGCACAGGATGCCATACGACGCGGTATCGTTCAACTGAATCATCGCGAAATTCTTTCTACGTCCAAGCTTTTGACCGAGGGCGACGTTCTGTCGCTTCGCGGTAAGGGCAAGGCAATACTTGCCGAGGTGGGCAATGAGAGCCGCAAGGGCAGGATATGGATACAAGTAAAAAAATTTATTTGATCTCAAACGGAGGATCAATGCTATGAAAAAAATGATTCGTGTCACATCAGCAGTTGTCGCGTTGTTATGCTTACTGTCTGCGTTTGCGTCCTGTAATTCTTCCGGGAACGAGGATGGCGCGGAAACGACCACACATGGCGTGCAAGATACAGCCACCGATACTTCCGTCGGTGACACTACCGCCGTGCAAGGCCCCTCCATATACGACGGTGAGCCCGGCCCTGTTTCGGAGAAGGGAGCGCTTGAATGGAAGGTGCTGGGTACACGCCAGCTTGATTCGTTTGCGGGAGTTGATGCTTCGGCGGGACACGTGCTGCTTGCAGTATACCTTGAGGCATGCAATAAAACGCTTTATACGCAAACCATATACCGCGGCTGTCTGGATACAAATATTGAGCCTTTGGACGTTGATGAAGACAAGCTGCCCGAGGGGTACACTTGCTTTGGTGGCGATGTTTCGTCCGGCAAACGCAAGCTTTTCTGCCTTGTGTTTGATATGGAAATTGATTGGTTTAAGCTGGAGTTGGTATATAACGACTTCAGCAACAAGAAAATGGATGAGCTGATAATGAGTAAAAATTACGTAGAGGGGGCGGAGATCTTGAAGGGCAATACCGATTATCCTGTAGATAACATCGCGGCAGGCATCAGTGACGAAAAGATAAAGGCAGATTTCGACGTTCTATACGAGCGTTATTATAAGGCCCAGTGGGGAACACCCAATGCTGCTTCTGCCGACGCTATTGCCGCCGCGCTGGAGAAGACGGATACCGGATTGCGTTTTCCCGGCATTGATTACGCTTCTACCAGCCGTTCGGCGTGGGACAACGCAAACCATTGGATTCGCCTTAAAGACCTTATTAGCCTGTACGGCGAAGAACGCCTGAAGACGGATGCTGCCGCACGTGAGGCGGTATTATCCTTGCTGGATTACTGGCTCAAAAATGACTTTACCGCTGCCAACTGGTGGTATAACGAAATACACACGCCCAAGCACCTTGGATATATCGGTCTTATGCTGCGTCCGTATCTTAGTGAGGATCAAATAGCCAAGATCGATAAATTGATCGGCAAGGGTACACCTAAGGGAAGCTCCAAATCCCTGACCTATACGGGTGCTAACCTTACTGATATGATGATGAACACAATCGTTCACGGCTTGTTTACGGAGGATCCCGACTTGATCTTCCAAGCTGTTGCGCGTGTGTCCGCCGAGCTTGTAATAGTCAAGGACGGCGAGGAGGGTATGCAGGCTGACGGCTCTTATTTCCAACACGGCAAGCTGCTTTGCGCGGCGGGAAGCTACGGGGCAGAGCTGGCTAAAGGCATGTATACCTTTATTACTCAGCTGGAGGGCACCTGCTTCCAGTTGCCTATGAATAAGCTGAATCTGTTCGCGGCGCATATTCTTGACGGACACCGCTATTTCCACCGCGGTTCGGGCACGGCATATTTCAGCATCGGACGAAGCGTGGTCTATGCCAGCGGCGCGGGCAACTTTATGGGTGTTTCCAGAGTGTTGTCTACTATTGAGGGCGTTGAGCGCGCCGATGAAATGGCGCAGTACCGCGCAAGCTTTGATGATTTCTCCAAGACTATCGACTCTCATAAATTTTTCCCAATGTCGTACTGCTTGGTGCGTACCCGCCCCGAGTATTATATGGCGGTCCGAGGCGCACATAAAGACTTTATTCTGACCGAGGTAGTAAACGACCAGAATATGCTGGGCTATAACCTTTCCTACGGCGCAAATACCTGCTATATGTACTACGGCGACGAATATCAGGCTATCGGTGCGGTGCTTGATTTTGCAATGTTCCCGGGTATTACCACGTATCATGAGGATGACGCTCGTTTGATGGAGCGTTATAATAAGGATTACAAAAAGAATTGGGGTCCCAACACGTATACAGGCTCTCATTGCGGTGGTACAGTTGATGAGGCTACAGGAATTGGAGCTATGTATATGGAGCTTATCAACGACGGACTTTCGGGCAAGCTTTCGTTTATTACATACGACGGCGGCATGATAGCGCTGGGAGCGGGACTTAATTGTGCTAAGTCGGGTAACACCGTAGATATTCGAACCTCGCTTGACCAGTGCAAGCTCAACGGTGCAAAGGTCGGCAGTACTGCGCTGGCGCTTGACGGCGGCGATGTTACAGTCGATGGCGGCACAGCAGTTTATAACGGCGCGTTTGCGTATTATAATTTGGGTGAGGGCAAGCTGACAGTCTCCGCTAAGCGCATGACGGGCTCCTACAGCCGTACCGACTCCGCAGCCGCAAAAACAGAGCAGTCTGCTGATGTGTTCCAAGTTTATATTGATCACGGTAAGACGCTGAATAGCAACAGCTATGCATACGCAGTAGTCGGAAACAATGACGGAAAAGCACCCGCCGACGCATCCGCGCTGCCTATTAAGGTTATTACAAACACCGAAAATATTCAAGCGATTGAATTTACCGACGGTCATTATGCGGTCATTTTCCACGCGGCAGGCTCGCATACACTTTCCGGCGGCGAGACCGTAAGTGCTACGGAAGAAACGATAATAATCAAATAAAATAAAACACAACACTCAGGTCATGTCTGCGACCTGAGTGTTGCTTTTTATATGGATAATTACTTTGCTCCGGTATTTATCTTGATATAGTCGATCTGGTTAGTAAGTAGGAAGGAGCCGGAGGAATTATTGCATCCCAGATATGCAAACCCGAAGTCAGCGTCTACCGGGTATGGTGACATATCAAGGCTTCCGCCGCCGTTGAAGTCACCGGTAGTGTACTGCATATTTTCTATTACCTGAACGCCGTCCTTGTATAGGCTCATTACACTTGTGCCTGCGGTGGGGTCGTAGGTATTTACCAGCTTGAGTACGCAACCTGTAGTGATGGTTCCCGTGCTCGAATAGTAGTTGTAGTATCCTGCGTTGCTCTGGTAACCTTTGTTGTCGTAATCCGAGATATTGAGCTTTCCGCCTCTGTTTGAGAGTGCCTTGTTGCCCTTGACATTGTCCTTGTGTGTTGCGATGATAAATCCGCTTGAACCCGTTGTATCACCAAACTTGATCTCGATGCTCCAGTTTGCATTGCTCTTGAATTCGATTGTTTTCATGAGCTCAAGCTGAGCTTTTGAGCATTTGAGAATACCGTTTTCAATGCTGTAAGAGCCTTGAAGGGCAGTGCTGTTAAATGCATTGACCTTGTTACCGTCCTTATCTCGAGCGAAGAGATCCTCATTGAAGTCCCACGTATATTCCGCAGGAGTGTTTTCGGGCAGATCTATGCTGTTATCGATAATATCGTAAGTAACTGTACCTGAATTTGATTTTGTGGTATAAGTGACAGCTATTTTTACATCATCGTATTTCTTGAGCGTTTTGACGTTTACACAGCCATAGTTTGCGCCGCTTGCGTTGATAACGCCATCAGCATTCGTGATATCGTTGCCCGCACTTGTGATCTTGATTGCAAGTGTTCCCACGGTGCTTCCGGGAGTAGCGCGGAACGCAAGATCGTCACTCATGTCTGTGATATCCAGGGTAAGTGTGGAGCCTGCCTCGGAGACCGTTTGATTGCTCTTGTCAGGCTTGCCCGAGCTGTTGGCCTGAGTTATTGCAAAGCTGTTTTTGTTGAGCGCATTATACATATTGTAAGCCGCGTCTGCCGCAATAAGGGCGTAGCCGAACTTTCCGTAGTGGTTTTTGTTGTTCGAGCCGAAAAGTGTGCTCATTGGCATGGTGAGTACGCCGTCTTTATATGTTGCGGTGTTTTTGTATTTGTCGCTGTGCGACGCGCTTGAGCTGTACGCATCCATAAGAGTGATGTAATTTTGGATATTCACCGATACTTTGGTTGCCGGTGCGCCCGTGAAATTCTCGGTCAGCGTGGTCGCAATGAATATATCGGGATTGTTGTTTGCCAGCGCAAACTGAGATGATACTGTGGTGGAGTAGTGTATGTCGTTGTTGTTTGTGTTGTTGTCACCGCCCTGACGGACTCGCATAATAGCCATATATTCGAGTCCTGCTTCGGTTTTAAGCTTGTTCCATATAGCCATAAAGCAGCCGATATATTCTGCGGGATCGATTCCGCGAACGCCGTCGCCCTCGCCCTGCAGCCAATAAACACCCTTGCTGACTATTTCGAATCTGTCGCTAAGTCCCTCATAGTAAGATAAGCATTTGTTGACCATTTTAACGGTAAAATCGGTGCCCGATGCATTGTTCGCGTCTGTTGCCCAACCATAAATGGAGCTGCCGTTTTTACTTGTTCCGTTTCCGTTCTGGCTTCCGCCCTCGTGCCATACGAGAACGTTTTTAACGGGCTCTCCGTGCTTTACGCTTTGCGCGTAAAGCTCTGCTAAAAGGGGACTATGGAACCCTTTGGTGGAGTGCGTAAAATCAACCGGTTCAGATGCCCCCAGTCCTTTACCGTTGCCCCACCAATAAGCGGTTCCGAGCGGACAGCTGATATCCGAGGTGGCGTTATCAAAATGGTTGCCCGAATTGCTCTGTCCCATAACAACGATAATATTTATCTTTGCTTTGTGCACGGTGAGCTCTACAGTAGTTTTGCCGTCTGTGATTTGAGATGTGCCGATTTGCTTTGCATGGAAATATTTGATGCCGCCTACTTCGATCAGTTCCAGCGCATCTCCGGATTTGATTTCCGCACTTTCCGAGGATGCGGATATGTCGGAGACGTGGGTGAGATAATCGTCGTAGTATGCTGTGACTGATATTGGAGCATCGGTGGTCGGGGTGGTAGTGTCATCGGGAGAGGGAATAACGGTAGTTTGAGCTTCATCGTCGTTTGAAATTATATCCGAAACAGTAGTCTGGACTGTGGACTCGTTTGAAACATCATCTGAATTTGCGCCCTCGTTTCCGGAGTTGCAGGATACAAATGTACATACCGCGCACAGACACAAAAAGATGCAAGTCAATTTTTTGAATAATACCATACGTAATTCTCCTTGAAATATTATATTTAAAAATAAGTATATGCCGAAGATAGCGTATTTTTTACATTATAACCGGATATCTATATATACCGGCGCGTGGTCGGAGAGCAGGAGGTAGTAGTCGGGGCAGTAGCGGTCAAAGCGCTTGACAGCCCCCTCGGGGGCGTTCTTGACTAAAATGTGGTCGATAGCCGTTTCAAAGGGCATATCCTGCCACTTGCCGGGAGCCTTGGGGTTGCATCCGTTGTAGCCGCGTCCCTCGTGACGGAATTCGGTGGCTATATTGTGCGCGTGCTCGTACCCGCCCTCGTTCAGCGCGTAGCTGATAGCGGGGGTGTTGTACTGAGCGTTCATATCACCCACTAAAATCGCGGGGCAGTTGTCGTATTTTGCGCTGTACTTGTTGATGGCTTCGATAGCCTGCGCTATCTGTCTGCGACGAACCTCGTCAGAGCCTGCCTGACGCTTCTCACCCATCCACCAAAGATGTGTGGTGGCAAAGACAAACACGTGACCGTCCGATTTATCGCGGAACACGCCGATGTTGACGGATTTTGAGTCGTAATCGTTGAACTTACCCTCGAAATCCTCCACTGTCTTGGGATAGAGTATGTATTCTGTGTCCAACAGCTCGAACTTGTCTGCACGATATATCAGGGGAGTCATATTGCCCCAGATTATCGTATAGGGCAGATCTCGTTCAAGGCAGTACAGCTTGAAGAATATCTGCATATCCTTGTTGACCTCCTGACCGCCTGCGATGTCGGGCATCAGCTCTTCAAAAACGCGGACGTGACCTTTCATACGGACCGCCGCGGAGCAGTCGAGCCCGGCAGCTTCCCAGTCCTCTTTGTTGAGCGTGCAGTTCCATTGATTCTGACTCATAAGTCGTATCATACTCATAGCTTTTCTCCTTTTTTACAGTTAAGGGGCTGTAAAGACAGCCCCTTGATTTTTATTTATTCTGCAATGACCTTAATAAAGTTCTTTTTACCCTTGCGCAGCATCTTACCCTCTGCAAGATCAGCGGGTGCAAAGGTTGTGCGAGGATCGGTGATCTTTTCGCCGTCCAGCGTTACGCCGCCCTGCTGAATAGCCTGACGCGCCTCGGACTTGGACTTAACAAAGCCTGCCTTGACCAGCATTGTGGGAACGTCGCAACGACCGTCCATATAGAAGTCGTCAGCGGTAAGTGCAAGTGTGGGAACCTCGGCATCCGCGCCGCCGCCGAACAGAGCGCGTGCGCTTGCGCGTGCCTTTTCGGCTTCCTCGTCGCCGTGAACAAGCTTTGTGAGCTCGTATGCCAGAATGTCCTTTGCTTCGTTGAGCTTGGAGCCTTCCCAGCCGTCCATTGCGTTGATCTCCTCAATGGGCAGGAAGGTGAGCATTCTGATGCATTTGAGAACGTCGGCGTCGTCAACGTTTCTCCAGTACTGATAGAAGTCGTAGGGAGTGGTCTTTTTGGGATCCAGCCAAACAGCACCCGACGCAGTTTTACCCATCTTTTTGCCCTCGGAGTTGAGCAGCAGGGTGATAGTCATAGCGTGAGCGTCCTTGCCCAGCTTGCGGCGGATAAGTTCGGTGCCGCCCAGCATATTGGACCACTGGTCGTTACCGCCGAACTGCATATTGCAGCCGTACTTTTGGTACAGATAGTAGAAGTCGTAGGACTGCATTATCATATAGTTGAATTCAAGGAAGGACAGGCCCTTTTCCATTCTTTGCTTGTAGCACTCGGCTCTGAGCATATTGTTGACAGAGAAGCACGCACCGACTTCGCGGAGTACGTCAACGTAGTTGAGGTCAAGCAGCCAGTCAGCGTTGTTGACCATGATAGCCTTGCCCTCGCCGAAGTCAATGAAACGCTCCATCTGCTTCTTAAAGCAATCGCAGTTGTGCTGGATGGTCTCGCGAGTCATCATACTGCGCATATCGGTACGGCCCGAGGGGTCACCGATCATAGCTGTTCCGCCGCCGATAAGAACTACGGGCTTGTTACCTGCCATCTGCAGACGCTTCATAAGGCAAAGCGCCATAAAGTGACCTACGTGCAGGGAATCTGCCGTAGGGTCAAAGCCGATGTAGAAGGTAGCCTTGCCGTTATTGATCATTTCTTTTATCTCGTCTTCATTTGTAACCTGCGCGATAAGACCGCGGGCGACGAGCTCGTCATAAATATTCATAGATGTAAGTCTCCTTAAAAATATACCAATTCACATTATTATAACACAATCTGCCGCTTTTTGCAATACTATAGCGAAAAAATATGCCGCGCAGACTGTAAATCTGCGCGGCATAAGTATAAATGAGATTTTATTTACTGAAAGTATCGTTGATATCACTAAGTACTCTGTTCATCTGCTTTTCAGCTGCTCTGTAAGCACTTGCCCAAGCATTGGGAGTGTTCTGAGAGCAACGATCACGGAATGTGGAGTAAGTGAAGTTCTTAAGCTCTGTGCAGAAGATACGTCCGATGTCGATGCTAACACCCTCGCGGATGATGTCGTACATAGCGGAAGCCTCGTTATCGGAGGAATACTTCAACTTCATAGAGGTCTCAAACAGCATAGGAGTAACTTCTCTGTAACCCTCGGAGCCAAGGCACTCAAGTGTAGCCGCTGCAGCGTCAGAGTTGTGGGAAGCCACGGAGATTGCGTACATGGAGTAGGGGAAGCCAAGGCAGGTTATGTAATTTTCCTGAGCCTCGTCGAACTTGGGAACGGGAACTATACCGTATTCAAATGTGATATCATCCTTACGGTTGAGAGCCATGTAAGAACGGTCAAGTGTAAATATGGTGTTGCCTCTTGCGAATACGTCACCGGTAGAACCGTGGTAGCCGTCCTCGCTGTCCCACATGTAAGTACAAACGCCTTCAAGCAGGGCAATGGTCTTTTCAGAGTTGAAGCTGGGGGAAATGATCAGCTGGTCGTTGCTGTCCTTTTCGACAGTGTTAAGACCTGCGCCGGTAAAGAATGCGTCATAGTGGATGGATGCAGTGCAGAGACCGTAAGCATCGTCGGCATCACGAGTGCCGTCGCCGTTTTTGTCTGCATATACGTTGGAGCCCAGCTCGAACATCTTTTCGTATGTCCACTTGCCGCCGTCAACCAGCTCATAGGGGCTTTCAAGGCTATTGTCTACGATGAGCTGCTTGTTGAAGAATACAACGTACATCATGTGCAGCATGTTGGTGGATATATCGCCGGATGCGAAGTACAGCTTGTTGTTGATGGTAGCCTGGTCAACAAGGGAAGCGGGCCACCAGGGTTTATCAAAGTCGAGATACTCAAGGGCGTTCATGTCCTGAACGTAGCCGTTTACCGCGAGAGTAGCGCCGGTCATACTGTAGCCTGAGAAAATATCGTACTCACCGCCCGAGCTGATGCTGTTGAGTGCGGTAGATACAAAATTTTTCTGATTGTTGAAGTTGCCGGGGGTACCGATAAAGTTGAGGTCAACCTTGATACGGGTCTCGGTGTTGAGGTTACGCATGTAAATAGCGTCGTTAACAATGTCACCGGTCTGCTCGAGAACCTCGAATTCGGGCTTCTCAACGTCACTCCAGTAGAGAATGGAAACGGTTGCGTTGTTGAAGTTGAGTTCTTCGGGAATGTCGTCTTCGACGAATTCGGTGGTTACGTCTGCGGAAGCAGTGGTGTCAGCGGGGGTGTTGGTGTCGCCTGTGGGCGCAGTGGTGTCAACGGTTGCCGCGGTAGTGGTGTCAACAGAGTCGCCGGGTTGTGCGCAAGCGACGAGCGTAGCCGCCAGCATAAGCACTGCCAGAACTATAGCCAATGTTTTTTTCATGGGAAATCCTTTCTTTATAATAAATTTAACTAATTATACAACTTATACAATGGTTGGTCAATGGAAAATATTACAATTAGCCTGATATGGCAAAAAGTTAGCCAAAAACATAAATTTTAATTGACATAAAAGCCAAAATGTGATATAATATCAAATCATATGAATGTTTTTTAATAAAACACATAAAGGAGTTTACGCATATGCAGCTTCCGAAAATAGAATATGCTTTGCGCCGAACCCGCGCGGCGGGGGAGAACGTTACATTACATATGCACGACACCTGGGAGCTGGTAATGTATATCAGCGGTGAGGGCAGGTGCATTTGTAACGATCTGAGCTATGAATATTTGACAGGATCGATATGCTTGATACCGCCAAATACGCATCACAAAGAAATAAATCAAACCGAAACTGACCTGATATTTTGCTCATTTGTGCCCGGAGATGCAGATTGCCGAGATGGAATGTTTGAGGGAGATGCGGAGCTCTCGGAGGCGGCAGCTCATATGGTAACGGCAATGGCGGAGCGAAGCGCAGGGGCAGAGCAGATCGCGGCGATGTATCTATCTATAATATTGCTTCGTTTAAGACTGCGCGACAGTGTGGACGGTGAGCGCGTGGAGGAAAAGAATCGGTCGCTTGACAGCGCGCTCCGCTACATTTTTGATTATTACAATACCGATATAAAGCCGCGGGAGCTTGCTGCCTCGGTCGGTTACAGCTATGACCGCTTCCGTCACATTTTTAAGGAGAAGTACGGCATCACGCCCAAGCAGATGATATTGTATAAGCGGCTTGACTCTGCTAAGCAGTTGCTGCGTCGTGACGGCAAAATAGAAAATATCGCGCGCTCCTGCGGCTTTGGCTCGGCAACGCAGTTCAATATTATTTTCAAAAAAACGCAGGGAATGACGCCGAGCGAATACCGCGCGAGAGAGAAAAGCTTGAAATAAAAAATGCCGCAATGCGGCGTTTTTTATTTTAATGTATAATTTCTCTCATTTACAGCCACAATTATTATAAGTTTACCTTGGGAGTGCTGTAAAATGAAGCCTATTGACCGTGCGCGCAGAATATATTGCGGCGTGCCGAAAAGAATACTTGATATAATTTTTTCCGTGTCGGGACTGTTGCTTTTTTCGCTGCCAATGCTGCTGTGCGCGGCGGCGATAGCGGCGGAGGACGGATGCCCCGTGATATTCTGTCAGACGCGCATAGGCGCCGATCTCAAACCGTTTACTTGCTATAAATTCCGCACCATGCGCTGTGACGCCCCCCACGATTGCGCCACGTCAGATCTGCGCGACGCGCATTTGTATATAACGCGCGTGGGCGCGTTTTTGCGCCGTACCAGCCTTGACGAGCTTCCGCAACTTTTTAACGTGCTGCGCGGCGACATGAGCCTGATCGGTCCGCGCCCCGTCATACCGCAGGAGCGCGAGCTTATTGCCTTGCGTGACAGCCTTGGCGTGTATTGCATACGTCCGGGGCTTACGGGACTGGCACAGGTGCGCGGTCGCGATTCGGTGAGCGTGCGCCGCAAGGCGGCGTACGACGCGCAGTACGTACAGCGAATGTCCTTTGCATACGACGCAACGCTTATGGCGAAAACGTTTGTGAGCGTTATATGCTGTCGCGGAGTGCGTGAGGGAGAGAATCGTGGACAGTAAGCGTCTGGTTCGCGCCGCCGCAGTGGCGTTTCTTTCCCAGGGCGTGACGGCGGCGGTCAACGCTCTGACTGTATTTATGCTTGCGGGCAAGCTCAGTGCCGCGGAATACGGACTATGGCAGTTTTTCGTGCTTTTGGGTTCGTATTCGGGGTTGTTTCACCTGGGACTTTGCGACGGTATTTATCTTAACAACGGCGGCATGGAGCTGAGCGAGCTTGACGCGCCAAAATTGGGAACGCTGTTCAGAAGGTCTTTTGCCATACAGTCCATCGCCGCGGCAGTTATTATTCCGATAATATTATCGCTTGGTGCTGCGGGTGACCGCGTTTGGGCGATAGCGCTGGCGCTGGTCTATATGCCGATCTTCAACGCCGACGCGTATCTTGGACATGTATTGCAGGCGACAGGAAATACCGAGGCGTATTCCGTGTCCGTTATAATTGACCGCGTAAGCTTTTTCGCGTTTGCGGTGCTTTTCGCAGTAGGCGGCTTTTACGATTTCCGCGCGTATGCCGTGGCGGGTATTCTGGCTGAGAGCGTGTCGTTTGTGTACTGCGTGTATAAAACGCGTAGCATTGTGTTCGCGCCCCGCGCACATGGCGGCATAGCGGGCATGGCGCGGCGGGATATTTCGGTAGGCTCGCGGCTGATGATATCAAATCTGTCGGGTCAGCTGGCAGGCGGCGCGGCGCGTCTTGCGGTCATATGGCGATACGGTGACGCGGAATTTGGACGAATATCATTTGTTATGACGCTTGCAAACGTATTTTTGCAGTTATTGTCTCAAATGAGCATGGTACTGTTTCCATCGCTGCGCCGTGAGGACGAGGCGGCACGCTTGCGATTTATGTCGGGAATGCGATCTGCTGTGGGACTGCTTTTGCCGGCTGTGTTTTTTGCGTATGTGCCGTTGCGACTTTTTGTAGCGACGTTTTTGCCGAATTTTGAGTCGGGAATGGAATACCTCGTTTTACTGTTGCCTATGTGCCTGCTGGATGGAAAAACAAATTTAGTGGCGACAACGTATTTTAAGGTGCGCGGCAGGGCGGGAGAGTTGATGCTTCTGAATCTGTTTTCGGCGGCGCTGGGCGTTGCGCTTTGCTTTACGGTTGCCGGAGCGGACGGCGGTGTCGGGGCAATACTTTCGGCGGCTGTAGTGGTGTCGGCGGTCAGATACGTTGCGTTTGAACTCAGGTGCCGCCGTCTTGAGCGGAGGGAGGACAGGGAAGTGACGTTGCGGCTGTTCAGCGAGACGGCTTTGTGCGGCATATTTATTCTGGCAACCGTCTATCTGACGGATATTTACGCGGTGATCATTTACGCGGGCGCGTATTTTGTTTATCTGTACGCACGGCGAGGAGAGCTCGTTCGGCTTATTCCGATACACAAATGACCCTCGTTATAGACGAGGGTCATTTGAATTTAAAATATAAATCCCGTGATAAACGCCGTCAGTGACGCGGCAAGAGAGACGACTATCAGCGGCTTGCCGAAATAAGCAAGCACCAATGCCACTGCAGTACCCGCGATAGCGGTGGGGATACTGCCCGTTGAATAAAAGATAGCGGGCAGTGTCATTGCGCTCAGCACGGCGTAGGGAATGTATCCGAGAAAGCTACGGAAAAACCTTGAACGAATCTTTTTGCGGAACAGCGTAAAGGGCAGCATGCGTATGAGATACGTAACGCCCGCCATGACGGCAATATAAATGAAAATACTCATGCAGCGCCCTCCTTATCCGAGTCCTCAGCAGGAAGCGGGAAAAAGACCGCGCAAACGGTTGCCGCGATAACGGCGCTGATTATGACCGAAAATCCGCTTGATATAAAGGTAAAAACGTATTTGATGACGATACTGCACACAGCACCTATTATGACGGCGGCGAGTATGCCGCGGCTTTTGCGGGCAGGCGGTATTATTATGGCGATAAACATACCGTAGACCAGTATTCCCATGGCGGCTGTCAGCGAGGCGGGGAGCACGTTGCCCGCTACAGCGCCCAGCAGTGTGCCCAGCACCCAGCCTGCTGCTGAAATTGATATCATGCCGTACATATATGACGGTGTTATGAGGTGAGGCTGTGAGTACGCTACTGCAAAATTTTCATCGGTTATGCCAAATGACGTCACCATTCTGTGGAAAGTGTTAAATTTGCTGTCTAACTTTTGCGAGAGTGACAATCCCATGAGCGAGTATCGTATGTTGAGCACCAACTGCGTCAGTATCATTTCCACCAGTGTGCCGCCTGCCGCAATGATGCCGACACCTGCGACCTGTCCTGCTGATGTCAGATTTGTAGCGGATATGAGCACAGCTTCAAGCACCGATATGCCGAGGCTTGTGGCTAATATACCGAAGCCGAATGAAACCGAAAGGTAACCGAGAGCAGTTGGAATACCGTCGCGTATACCTTTGGTAAATGAGTTTTTCACGGGTAATGTTCCTTATGGTTTAGTTGAAATAACGTATGGATATGGAAAGGTTTGCGGTATCCGCGTAGTTCTTGATGTAGGTGTCGATATGACTTTGCTGTATTGAATTTCTCATATCCGCCTTTGGGACCTCGCCGTAGATGGAACGGTATATCATATGAGCACCCACATATCCTGCCAGCGGCTTGCTGTGGTCGTAGGTATCATCGACACAGAATATCCATCTGCTGAGATCGGTAGCAATGAGTGAATCGATCTCATTTTTCCAGTTGAGGCAAACGAGGTCGGGATTGTTTTTCATTGCCGCGTTGATGACGGCTGTCGGTTCGTTGTGGGCGGGGAATATGACAAGCTGTGTATTTGATCTCTTGCAGATACCGCTCAGCGCTTGAAGCGGTGTGAGCTGATCACCGGAGTATAGACCGCAAATAAACACGGCATCATACGTTCCGTTAAGTATTGAGGTCATGAGCTCGGAGTCGGTAACGTATGTGTCGACCTCGGCGTATCCTCGGGAAATAGCGTTAACTTTGCAACGGCGCTGATTGTTGGCAAACATTTCGCTAAGTATATTTCCAATGTCGGACGAACCTATAAAGCTGTTGCCGAGAATGAGAATGGAGCCGTCTTTGACAGAGGACAGCGTATTGAACTGTGTTCTTGATGTGGTGTTGGTGAGGTCCGAACGGCCAAGCAGATGGTCGGCGGTCTGGGCGCATACCTGATCGTAGTCCGCAATCAGAGTGACAGTGCGTATCGTGTCGTTTTCGGTGAAAGAAAAGCTGTATCTGTAGCGGAACTTGAGTGTACTACCCGAGCCCGATCTTTCTATAAATTCGGTAACAGACAAGCCATTTCTTGCTTTTTCTCGTGTTGCAACCGATGTCCAAGACTCGGAGTCGGTTATCTCTCCCGATATAAGCTTGCCAAAAACGGTTGAGTCGCGTTCAAGTGTATAACCGTTCACACCCTCCGCAGGTCTTAATATCCATTCAGCGGGGAGATAGTAGCACATGGTGAAGTTGGAATTTTTATATGAAAAAAGCGTGTTGAGATATTTTTCGGATGTCTGACATACTATGTCTCGATAAAGCTCATCCTCGGATACCGTGGTGACAGGCTCTGTCGTTTCAGGTGTCGGCTCAGTCGTCTCGGGGGACGGCGTGGTTTGAGGAGTTGCGGTGTCGGGGGTGGTTGTTGTGACATCGGCAGATGAAGTGTCACTTGGTATATTTGACCGATCGTTTTGACACCCGCATATCACTAAAACAAATATGATTGATAAAATAAGTATGGTTTTCTTCACAATTGATCTCCTTTAGTCTATATCTTCGTATACAACCTCGGGCGGTACATTGAGCTGGGCGGGGTTTTCCGCCATTCGCTTGAAGAACTTAAAGGCGGAGGCGAAGTAGTAGCCATCGCATATGCGCTCGTCTGTCACTGCCTTGAGATCGATATATCGGCGCTTTAGCACATTGCCCTGGGCGTCAAGCTCATAGGCGGTGCGCTTGGCACCGTAGGAAAGAAATACGGGGAGGTTGCCGAAATCGTAAATGTGGTGGTAGATAGGCTTTATGCCCAGCGAGCCCATACTGGTTATTATCATGGAGCCATGGAAGGGACTGAGCTTTGTCAGCGCTTGAGGAAGCCATCCGAAATAGTCGAGGAAAAACAAAAACTTGACAGTCCAGCGCAAAAGCAGTCCGGGAATGAACAGCAGCGCTTTGTTGAGCTTGTCGAAAGCGTTTACCTCGCCCTCGACTGCGTTTTCTTCGACGGCTTTATTGAATTTTCTGTAGACGTCGTCCAGCGTGTCGGTGGGCTCGAAAACCACCTTTATAGTGGTGTCGGGGGAGTCGATAGCCATTTTGCGCTTGACTACCATAACTACAGATATTTCGTTTCTCGCATATATTTTCTGACCGTTGACAAAGCGGTTTACGGCAGGGTATTGAGATATCGTTCTGACGTATGCGGCAAGCAGGATGTGCAGCATACCGAAGCTGGTCATGCCTTGCTTGACCTTTTGACGGCACAGTATGTCAGCGCGGGATATATTGAGGCTGTCCGCAAAGGTATTGCAGGCGTCGGAACGGCGAGCCATTATATAGGGCATAAATTGGTTCATAGCCTGAAGTGTGCGCAACTTGCGACCGTCCTTGCGGTCACCCAGACGGCGACGGCGCTTTTTCTTTTTAACTTTCGGTGCGGAGGAGGTGGCTGTGCTTGGGGGCGTAACATCTTTGGTTATCGGCGCGATTTGCTGTACAGGCGCGGTTTTCTTGCTCATAGCAGACTCCTTTGGCGTCAAATAAATATTTCTATGCAATATTTTATCATATTAGCGGACAAAATTCAAGTGTATTTTGCAATATACTACAAAAACGGCACGGGAGTGCCGTTTTTATGTTTATTTGAAGTCCTTTATCCACTTGATAGCAAGGTCTATCCAGCCTTCGGTGTGGGGCATTATCAGGTTTGGCTTTTGTGACCAGGTCTCCTCGTTGGAGAGCGCCAGACCGTGAACACCTTCGGGATAAATGTGCAGCTCGAAGGGAATGTTGTTGTCCTTAAGCTTTTGCGCAAATGTCAGTGCGTTCTGAACATCTACGGTCTTATCTGTGAAGGTGTGCCATATAAAAGCGGGCGGTGTGTCGGGGGACACGTGCTTTTCAAGCTCAAAGCGCGCCAACTGCTCGGGTGTAGGCTCTTTTGTGCCGCAAAGATTGTAGAAGGAATTTTTGTGCGAGAAAATGAGTACCGCATAGCACAGGATCATACCTGTGGGCTTGTTAATGCCAAGGGGCGCGTCGCCCAGCTCGGCAAGAACCTCCGGAATGTTCCACAGCGTTCCCGCGGACGCCGCAAGGTGACCGCCTGCGGAAAAACCGGTGATGAAAACGTAGTTGGGATCAATGTTGTATTTTTCTGCGTTCTCGCGGACGTGCTTTATGGCAAGTGATGCCTGAATGAGAGGGGCATAATTTGCCGCGCCCGGCCCTACGGTGTAGCGAAGCAGGAATACGTTAAGACCTGCTGCCAGATACATTTTTACAATAGGCTCTGCCTCACGGTCGGAAAGAAAATGGTAGCCGCCGCCGGGGCATACGATTATGGCGCGTCTGGGAGGCATATTGAGCTCGGGCGGATCGTAGGATACGTACGTTGTAAGCGTTGCGCCCGGATATTTTTGGGAAAGCTGTATTGTTTCGTGAAGCATAGCTGACACCTCATTTGTGTTTTTTCTTTATTTTAACACGCGGCGCTCAATTTGGCAAGAGAAATGTGAAAATATAGACCGAATTATTGACTTTTGACTTTAAATATGTTATCATTAAAAGGAATAATGATAAATTCCACTCTGAGTAGAGTTGCTGAAAGGATAAATATGGATAAAAAGATTAAAGGCATTTTGTTTGATTTTAACGGTACGATGATATTTGACACCGATATTCACCGTGCGGTGTGGCACAAATATATGCCGAGTCTTACGGGCAAGCCTATCAACGATTCTGAAATAGATAAATATATTATAGGTCGCGGAAATACATATATTTTTACCAGCTATATTCCCGGGATCTCAACCGAGCTCGTCGAGAAATACACTTACGAAAAGGAAGCGGCATATCGCGCTGAATGTCTTTGCCGGCCTGACAAATTCAAGCTGGTAGACGGACTTGTTGAGTTTCTTGATCTGCTAAAGCAAAAGGGAATACCCATGACCATCGCGACAGGATCCGAAATAAACAATATTACGTTTTATTTTGAACAGTTTGGTCTTGAGCGTTGGTTTGACTTTGACAAGGTCGTGTATGATGATTGCAGTTTCCCGGGCAAACCCGATCCCGAGGTGTATATACGCGCGGCGGCAAAGCTGGGCCTCACTCCTGCGGACTGTATCGTATTTGAAGATTCTTATTCGGGCGTTAAGGCGGCACGCGCAGCAGGTGCCGGACTTGTGCTGGCTGTCAGTGAAAAAAATTCCGATGCCGACTATATAGAGGCAGGGGGAGTTGACGCGGCGGCTCACGATTTTGTAGGATACAAAACGCTCCTGATGCTGTAATACCCAAGAAAGGCATTGCGATTTATGTTGGAAAATGAATTGAAGCAAAACGTGGCGCGTAATATAACAGCTTTGCGCAAAAAGAACAATATGACGCAGGCAGATCTTGCTGAGCAGTTAAATTATTCGGATAAATCCATATCCAAATGGGAGCGCGGCGACGGATTGCCCGATATATTTGTTCTTACAAGAATAGCTGAGCTGTTCGGGGTTACGCTCAACGATTTGGTATCTTCGGAACAGGCCGATGCGGAGCAGTCTGCGGAGGCGGCAAACAGCTTGGATGCGTTTTACCCGCGCCGAACGCTTATTACGGCGCTGTGCGTTGGACTTGTCTGGTTTATTGCTACGCTTGTGTTCTTTCTTTTGAATGTCTTTTTGCCGGACGCAAAAGGCCTGTGGCTTTCGTTTATATATGCGTTGCCCGTATCTTCGATAATATTGGTCGTGTTTACGCATATGTGGTGGAAGAACGTTGCAAGATGCCTGTCGGTCAGCTCGCTTGTGTGGATGCTGACGCTGTGTGTTCAGCTTACCGCTACGCTGATAAGTGACAATGTGCGCAATATGTGGCTGATATACTTTGCGGCGGCAGCATTTCAGGTTCTTGTTGTGCTGTGGTATCTTTACAGATACATACGCAAGAAAAACGGCGGTGCCGGCAAAGTGAAAGCAGATCAGATAGAAGAATTGAAATCTGATGACGCTGTGATCTCGGATGATCAGGAGCCCGATGCTGATTGAAAGTAATTGTTATTGAAAGGAAGAATATATATGAAAAAAATAGTTTTTTGGATGTCTACGGTACTGCTTGCTGCTATGTTGCTTACTGCGTGCGGAGGTGTCGATACACCTGCCGCTGATACAACCACCGCGCAGAACGAGAACGCCGATACACCTGCAGATACAACAACAGATGCCGCCGTTACCACCGAAGACCCGAACGCTCCTCGCGTCATTTTTGACGGTCAGTCATGCGATTACATTATCTACCGTTCCGAATACTGCGGTGACCTGGTTACGGACGCAAGCGTTGCTTTCAGAAACGCCCTTCGCGACAACGTCAGCGATACGGCAACAAGGCTGGTGTCTCTTAAGACCGACTTTGATAAGGAGGCAGGTCGCGACGGTATAATTGAAAACGACGAAAAGGAAATACTTATCGGTAAGACAAACCGCAAGGAATCACGCGATGTTCATGCCACTCTCAAGGAGCAGGAATACGTTATCAAATGGGTTGGCAAAAAGCTGGTCATTGTTGGTTACGACGATTATGTTACCGCACAGGCGGTTGCTGTATTCATCAAAGAGTACGTAAGTACAAAGCAGGATGTGTTCGCGCTGGCAGGCGATATTAATATGACAGGCACCGCAACCATCCAGAAGATATTGCTTACCGATGGCGCAGACCTTCGCGTTATGACTTATAATGTTGCGGGTAGCACGAAGGGTTATGATGACCGCAAGGACAAAATGATACAGGTCATACTGGATTATCTTCCCGACGTTGTGGGCTTCCAGGAGTCAAATGCGAACACTCAAAGAGATGTGCTCAAAAGCGAGGAAATATCAGAGTATTATTCAATCAACAAAAGCACACATACCGGAAACTCTCCCGTAAACTATACGCCTATTCTTTATCTCAAATCCAAGTATAAGCAGCTTGAGGCGGGTGTTGAGTGGAACAACAGCCGTTACACAGGAACAAATACCAAGTCCACATCCTGGACGGTGCTGGAATGCATTTCAGACGGCAAGCAGTTTATGGTAATCAACATTCACGGTTCGCTGTGGAGTGAGGATTATAAGCTTCCTTCCGGTGAAACTCACGCGACTATGAAAGAAAAGGCGGCGGTCGAATGGAAGGTAGACAATGCAAAGCAGATGCTTGCCAAGATAGAAGAGCTTAAGGCAAAATATCCGGGCATATCTGTTTTCACCACCGGTGACTATAACTATAACAATACTCACGCCGCATATCAGGTGATGAAGTCGTCAGGTCTTGGCAGCGCACAGGATGATGCTACTGTCAGCAAGACAACATCTCACGGCAGCTATCACAGCACCGTAGGAAATATGCCGGCGGCAAACGGCCTTGCTATCGACCATATCTTCTTCAGTCCCGAGACGGTTACCGTTCTCAAACACGGTATCGGTTACCGCGCGATAGATATTCAGTCCTCTGACCATTGCCCCGTATATGCCGATATAAAATTTAATTAAATAATGATAAAATGCCCGTTCGCACTTGACATTGAGTGCGGACGGGTGTATAATATGTGCATCTTGAAGAGTAAGGGTCCGGGCGTGAAGTGTCGGGTGAACGGGGAGTTGTCAGCCGAACGAAGGGATATTTTCCGCGGTCAGGACTCTGCATCCCGCTTCATACGGCAATAGCACGTGTCCATACGTCCTCCTTTTTGCCATATCAAGTGTGGGAAAAGGAGGTTTTTTATATGAAAGAAAAAAATTCTGACAGCCGCGGTAAGGCTTTGCGCGGCGATCTTGCGCTGTTTGGAAACGTAAGAGTATTGGCGGCGGCGGCACTGCTTGCGGCCATGAGCCTGATACTCGGCAAGTTTTTGCAGATACCAAATCCGTTTTCAAACATTTTCCGAATAAGCCTTGAAAACCTGCCTATCATATTGGCGGGAGTTTGCTTCGGTCCTGCCGTGGGCGGCGCAGTGGGCGTGGTGGCTGATATTGTCGGCTGCCTGCTTTACGGATATACGATAAATCCCATTGTTACGCTGGGAGCGGCGGTAGTCGGTATCGTGTCGGGAACTATGGCGCGCTACATTATCAGAAAGCCGAGGCTGCTGTCCGTGCTTGCCTCTACCATTTCGGCACATCTGCTGGGCTCGGTGCTGATCAAGTCCTTCGGGCTTGCGTCATGGTATTTGTCTGAGTATAGCATGGGACTTACCGAGCTTATATTGTGGAGACTTGGACTTTACTGCGTTATTGGAACGGTTGAATGTATGCTGATATATTTTCTGACCACACGGCGCGCCGTCATGCGTCAGATCGAAAAAATGAGGACTCGAAGAAAATGAATTACACAGAGGCACTTGAATATATTCATTCGGTTTGCTGGATGGGCAGCAGACCCGGGCTTGAGCGCATAAGCGAACTGTGTTCGTTGCTGGGCGACCCTCAAAAGGGCATAAAATTTATACACGTGGCGGGTACTAACGGCAAAGGCTCGTTTTGCTCCATGACAGCGTCTATACTGCGGGAGGCAGGCTATCATACAGGACTTTATACCTCGCCCTACGTACGCCGCTTCAACGAGCGCATGAGCATCGACGGCGCCGATATTGCGGATGACGAGCTGGCGGAGATAACATCGTACGTCAAGCCTTTTGCCGAGAGCATGCAGTCAAAGCCGACCGAGTTTGAGCTGATAACCGCTATCGCGTTTGAATATTTCAAGCGTCATAATTGCGACGTCGTAGTGCTGGAGACGGGCATGGGCGGCAGACTTGATGCTACCAATATAATTGAACAGCCGCTGATCTCGGTCATCACGGGCATCGCTCTTGACCATGTGGCGTTTTTGGGCGACACCGTTGAAAAGATCGCCGCGGAGAAGGCGGGAATTATAAAGCGCGGCGCGCCTGTCCACTGGGGCGGCAAGGATGAGGCGGCCGCACGTGTTATTGCCGAGAGGGCAAAGCAGATGGGAGCTGAATTTCATGCAGCAGATTACGGCAAGCTGAAAAATGTCAAGCCGACGGTGGAGGGAACTACCTTTGACTATGACGGATATGCCGACCTGAAGATACAGCTTCTCGGCCTTTATCAGCCCGAAAACGCCGCAAGTGTTGTCAGCGCGATACCGCTTTTGCGCGCCCGCGGACTTGATATCAGCGACGGGGCAGTGCGCCGCGGCCTTGAAAAAACGCGCTGGGCGGCAAGATTTGAACGTATGGCATCGGATCCCACGGTAATATACGATGGCTCGCACAATCCTCAGGGAATACAAGCGGCGGTGCGCAGTATACGCGGTATTTTCGGAGATAAACGCATAAATGTGCTGACAGGCGTGCTTCGCGATAAGGATTACAGATATATTACCGAAACGCTGTCGGGCGTTGCCGATAAGGTGTGGTGTGTCACACCCGATAACGACCGTGCATTGCCCGCAACCGAATATGCGGCGCTTTTCCGCGAGTTCGGGCGGGAGGCAGTTGCGTGCGAGACGCTCTGCGAGGGCGTCGGCGCGGCATATGCCGACTCAAAGGCTCGCGGCGTGGCAATGATAGCTCTGGGATCGCTTTATATGTACGCTGAGTTTTGCGAGGCTTTTGAAAATATTAAGAAATAAAAAACCGGTGAGTTCGTAACCATCCTCACCTAAATAAAAACTAAGGAGACCCCTTTATGAAAAGGAAAATACATCAAAGCACGATATATCTGTGTCGTTCCGCGGTAATTGCCGCACTTTACGTAGTGCTGACGCTGCTATCCGCTGCGCTGGGTATATCGTCGGGCGTAATACAGTTTCGGTTGTCTGAAGCACTGTGTGTACTGCCCGTGTTCACCTCTGCCGCTGTTCCCGGACTTACGGTAGGCTGTCTGATTGCAAATCTTGTCACGGGTGCCCCTGTGTGGGATGTGGTGTTCGGCAGTCTTGCCACTCTGCTGGGAGCCCTCGGCGCGTATGCACTCAGACGCCGGAAATATCTTTCGTCACTGCCGACGGTATTGGCAAATGCGGCTATTATTCCACTCGTGCTCATATTCGCGTATGATGTGCCGGACGGCTGGCTGTTTCTTGTGGGAACGGTTAGTCTCGGAGAGCTTGTCTGTTGTACGGGTATCGGAAGTGTGCTTGTTGCGGCGCTGGACAAACGCGCGGATAAAATATTCAAATAAAGAAAAATGCGAATGTCTTTACATTCGCATTTTTTAAATTGTGATCACGTTCACACCAATTCCGCGAAACCGTTCGCATACAGCACTGTCAAGACCGATGTCGGTCACGATGCAGTTTATCTCGGAGAAGGGAGCGTAGCAAACAACCGAGCTTTTGCCGTATTTTGATGAGTCTGCAAGCAGTATGCGGTATGCGGAGTTTTGTGCTACTGTCTGGTTTATACGAGCTGTGCCGAAATCGGAGGCTAATATGCCCATATCCTCACTGTAGCCGTCAGCGCCCACAAAGCATTTTGTAAAGCGCAGATTTTTAATGGCTTCCTCGGTAAGGTAGCCGCAGAAGTCACGTCTGCCGTCGCGGTACTCACCGCCGATAAGATAGACCTTTATATGGTTTTTCAAAAGATTGAGATTGACCAAGGAGTGAGTGAAGACAGTTACATTTTCGAGCATTTTTTTAAAGTCATGATATTGCTCATCGTCGGCGGAGGTAAATATGCGGTCGATCTCGTCGCACAGTGACATTACCGTAGTACCCGAGTCAAGATATATTATGTCGCCCGTTTGTATAAGCTGTGCCGCCGCCGCGCCTATGCGGCTTTTTTCTTGCTGACAGTAAAGCTGGGTGTGCTCGAATGAGTAATTCTCAGCACCCAGTACGGATTCGTTGAAGCATATTCCGCCGTAAGTGCGTATGACAAGACCCTCGTTTTCAAGCTGCGCAAAAAGCCTGCGCACGGTGGATTCCGATACGTCAAGTGTCCGCATAGCCTGCTCTATAGACAGCTTTTTAGATGTTCGTAATGCCTGAATTATTACCTGGCGCCGTGTGTCATTATGCTTCATTTTTACAGCTTGCCCTTTCATATTATAGAATGTGATCTTATTTTATCACAGCCGGGGGGATGAGTCAAGCAAAGTTGCAAAAAAAGTGAAAGAATTTTTTATTTTTTGAACAGATTTGGTCAAAAAATGCGAGTATTTTTTCAAAAGTGAAATAAAAAGTCATTTTTGCGCATTTATGTGAAAAAATTATTCAAAATCATTGACAATATAATTATATTAGTGTATAATTTAACTAAACTATTGGCAGTGTTTATGCCAAAATATTTTACTTATATCGGAGGTTCCCAATGAAAAAAACTGTATCGGTGCTTATTTTGATCGGAATGATCATGCTTATGTTTGTTCCAACGGTATCGGCGGCTGAAGAAGCACGCGTCAATGTCATGAGCTCGGCGATAATTGGTATTACTCAGGGTATCGGCTCTAACAGCAAATATGTGCCCACCATTATGTGGGACGGCGTCAATATTTATAACGGCGACGTTGCAGGCTCTTATTGTGATTTCAAGCTGTCTGCCGGTAAATCTGCTATTCAAGACGGCACCGCAACAAAATACAATATTTACGGCGACGAGGGCGCTGAGGACAGTATATATTACGCGACCTTCGAGGTTATTCTTGACGGTGTTTATATGGTGGATTCCTTTAAGTTCTACGGCGGCGTTTTCGGCGGCACTGCCAATATCGACGGCTTTGATATCTGGGTAAGTGAAACGGGCGAAGACAAGAGCTATAAAAAAGTTGTATCCGTTACAGAGCTTTTCTGCGGAAATAAGTATGAAAACCACACAGCAGAAGGTCTTGAGACAATGTTGTACTCAGCAGAGTTTGATCCCACTCCCGCGCAGTATGTAGTATTTGGCCTTTCCCAGACTCGCTGTCTGCACGCAGAGGAGCTTGCCAAGGTAGACCTGACACCTAACGCAAATCCTCATTATTTCCGTATAACCGAGCTGGAGCTTTACGGCGTTGCTACTGCAGCTGCCGACACGACTACAGCAGCTCCCGTTGATACGACTACTGCGGCTCCCGTTGACACGACCACAGTTGCGGAGGATGTTACTACCGACGCGCCTGCTGATACAACAACAGCGGCACCTTCAGAGGATGTTCCGGCTGAAACCACCACAGCGGCGCCTACGACCCAGGCACCTGCCACCGAGAAGCCGAAGGATGAGGGCGGATGCGGAGCTGTTGCGATTTCTTTTGCGATAGTACCTGTAGTCGCACTGGCAGGCATTGCGCTTGTGACCAAGAAACGCAAATAAATATAGAGAGGTTTATTTATGAAGATAAGAATTATTGCAATATTGCTGGCGCTTCTTATGCTTTCGGCACTTGCTGTAGGCTGTGCCGACAATGGAGATAAGCCTGCAAATGATACCACGACGGCGGCTCCCATAGGCGGTGACGTCACAGATGCTCCCGGTGATGGCAGCGGTGATGCGGGCGATGTTACCACCGCAGAGCCTGTTCCCGAATTTGTCGAGGCAGACTACGGAAATGACGACTTTATAATTTTCCAGCGTAACTCTCAAGCGGCATCCTACCCCGGATTTTATATCGACAGCGACGAGCCTACCGATACCATGTCTGAGGCTACATATATGCGTAACCTTGCCGTGGAAGAGAAGTACAAGGTAGTTATCAGCTCCATGGAGGTTGGCGATCCGTATAAAGAGATACGTACATATGTTTCATCAGGCGACGTCCCCTTTGATCTTGTGCTTGATCGCCGCAGCTATATGGGTGCACTTGCGCAAGAGGGCTACTTCTATGATTTCAACAATCTTGATCATGTGGATTTTACACAGCCTTGGTGGGACGCAAATTGTGCACGTGACTATGAGGTTGCGGGCAAGCTGTTCTTTATGGTAAACGACGTGAGCGTTTCCAACCTTGCGGGTGCGCGTTTCTTCTACTTCAACCGCAATCTTATTAATGAATATGACCTTGAGGATCCGTATAAACTGATTGAAAATAATCAGTGGACACTTGATAAATTCCTTGAGCTTGTAAGATCGGTATCGGTTGATAACGGCGACAATATCTGGGACGGAAATGATGTTTACGGACTTTGCACCGAGACCGGCGAAGGCAACGGTAATATCATGCATCTGCTTGTAGGATGCGGTATCAAGTTTATTGAAAAGGACAACAACGGCGAGCTTTTGACCAAGGCTTACAGCGAAAAGACACAGACTGTTATGACTCGCGTTGCCGAAACGCTTGTCGGTACAAATTATGTTTTGTCCTATGGCGACGCTGCCAAAGGCGCGGACACGTCCGACTATGCAAATAACTATGATTACGGACGTTCACTGTTTGCAAACGACCACTTCCTGTTCATTCAGGGTAATATGGCGATATCCTCTCAGTTCAGAGATATGACCTCGGACTACGGCGTAGCGCCTAACCCCAAGTTCGATGCGGCACAGGAAGAATATTATCACAAGATGGATAAGTATTCGTTGATTTGGGCAGTTCCCAAGTGCGAGATGGACTATGACCGCCTGGGTGTTGTTTTTGAATATTGGGCATATGAGTCTTCAAAGACAGTTATGCCTGCATACTATGAGATCACTATAAAGACCAAGCGTGTTCCCGACGAGATAGCTTCCGGTATGATAGATCTTGTCAAGGATTCTATACGTTACGACACCTCCGAGATATATAATGGCGAGGTTCTTACCGTTCTTTATAACGGATATACTACCGGCAATCTTTCTTCCACCTGGAAGTCCGGCGAGAGAGTAATTCAGCGAAAGCTCGACAATATTTACAAGACTATCAGTGAACTTGATTAATGCTTATGGGGCGCGGCGGCACAATGCGGTCTGCGCCCCGCAATATTAACTTTGAAAATAATTTATGCCGCGCTATGCGGCGGAACGGAGATATAATTATGGAAAAGCAACTCAGAATAGGTGTTTTCGGTACATGGAGAGGCAATGCATATATAAAGGCATCCAAATTCGTGGACGGTGCTATTATTACGGCAATTTGCGATAAAAATCCCGAGAGAATAGAGTCGGCAAAAAAGAATTGCCCCGAGGACGTGGCGATATTTGATAACTTTGATGAATTTATAAATTCGGGTCTGTTTGAAGCTGTGTTCCTCTGCAACTATTTCCACGAGCATGCGGAATATGCTATCCGTGCTATGGAAAAAGGAATACACGTTTTCAGTGAGACTATGGCGGCGTCCACAATGGCGCAGTGCGTGGCGCTTTGCCGCGCGGTTGAAAAGACGGGCTGTGTTTATATGCTGGCAGAGAACTATCCCTTTACTCGCGGCTGTCTTGAAATGAAGCGTCTTTATGAGACGGGCAAGCTGGGCAAGGCAATGTTTGAGGAGGGTGAGTACGTTCACCCCATGAGTCCCAAGGAAAGCTGGAAATATAACGATCCCGCAATCCACGGAGATTTCCACTGGCGCAGATATCTGCCTGTAACCTATTATTGCTCACATGCGCTGGCACCCATTATGCATATCACAAATACAGTTCCCAAGTCCGTTGTGGCTATGGCGGCACCCGATACCGATGAGCACATCGCGGAATACAAGCATTCCCGTACCGACTGCGTAGGCGTAATGCTGCTGAGCATGAGCGACGGCGCGGTTTGCCGTATCAACGGATCTTCTTATATCGCGCCTCACGGCAACTGGTATCGTGTTGGCTGTCTTAACGGCGGTGCTGAAACCATTCGTGGTGACGAGAAGAAGATTCGCGTAGCATATAACTCCTGGTGCATTCCCGAGGGCGATCACCGCGAGTGCGTATACGAAGCGCAGTGGCAGGCTGACGCCGATAAGGCAAACGCCAACGGTCACGGTGGCGGCGACTACTGGGTAGTCAAGCACTTTGTTGACGCAATACTTGAAGGCAAGCAGCCCTTCTTTGACGTTTACCGTTCCACCGCTATCGCGGCAGTTTCCATTCTTGGCTGGCGAAGCGTGCTGAATAAGTCCAAGAGATACGATATTCCCGATTTCCGCCGTGAGCGAGATAAGAAAAAATGGGAAAATGACGAGCTGACTCCGTTCCCCAAGGCAGGCGCCCCCAACACACTGCCGTTTAACAGCAGAGACAAGATCTGAGTCACGGAGAGATAAAAATGTCAAATAAAACTGTAAGATTTGCCATTATAGGATGTGGTCTGATGGGGCGGGAGTTCGCGTCAGCCGCAGCCAGATGGTGTCATATAACTGCGGACGTTGCTCGGCCTGTGATCGTGGGTGTTTGCGACGTTTCCGCCGACGCACGAGCTTGGTTTGAAAAGAATTTTGACAGCGTTATTTACAGCACCGATAATTATCACGAGCTGCTCCAAAAAGACGATATTGATGCTGTTTATTGCGCAGTGCCTCACAATCTGCACGCAGATTTTTACGTTGATATAATCAACGCAGGTAAACATCTGTTGGGCGAGAAGCCGTTTGGCATTGATAAGGCGGCGAATGACCGCATTATGGCGGCTATCGCGGCGCACCCCGAGGTGACGGTGCGTTGCTCCAGCGAGTTTCCGTACTATCCTGCTTGCCAGGAGCTTATCCGTTGGATAAAAGAGGATCGCTTTGGCAAGATCATTGAGGTGCGTTCGGCATTTTGTCACTCCAGCGATATGGACGTGAACAAGCCTATCAACTGGAAACGTCGTGTCGAGATAAACGGCGAGTACGGATGTATGGGCGATCTTGGTCTGCACACCCAGCACGTACCCTTCAGAATGGGCTGGAAGCCGATAAACGTATATGCTAATCTTTCAAATATAGTCACCAAGCGTCCCGACGGCAAGGGCGGTGTGGTTCCGTGCCTGACCTGGGATAACGCAATACTTAACTGCGAGGTACAGGATAAGGACGGAAGCGTGTTTCCCATGATATGCGAAACCAAGCGACTTTCCCCGGGCTCTACCAATGAGTGGAAGCTGGAGGTCTACGGTATGAAGGCATCAGCGCGCTTTTCCACCAATGATCCCGGCGCGTTTTGCTTTACAGAGGCATGGGGCAGAGAGCAGGCGTGGTGCCGCATAGACGTAGGCAATAAGCCGGCTATCCCCACTATTACGGGCAGTATATTTGAGTTCGGCTTTGCGGACGCAATACTGCAGATGTGGGCGACCTTCATGCAGGAACTGAGCGGTGAGGAGGTTGCGTTCGGTTGCATCCGTCCCGAGGAAACAGCGCTGTCTCACAAGGTATTTACCGCGGCGCTCGATTCTTATCGCCAAAAGCGAGCTATTGAGATAGACTGATACGAAAGGAAACTTTTTAAATGTTCAAAAATATAAAAATGTCGCTGGCGGATATTTGCGGCGCGGACTATGCCAAAGCTTTGGCAACCGCGTCTGCCGCTGTCGGCAATATGAAATATGGGGAGGCGGAGGCGCTTGCTTGTGAAAAAGTAGACTTTTTCTCTGAGCAGGATATGGCGCGTTCCGACGCGTTGCTTGACAGCGTTGGCAAACAGCTGGCGAACCCCTTTGAAAACAGCATCGACGGCGCGCCTACCGATTCATTCCGTCACGCGGAAAACAAAAGCGCGGCACCGTTGGTGGGATTCAGCAGCTTCAGATTGGGTGAGGATGGCAAGCTTTACCTCATCGGTAAAAGCGAGCATTACCACGCATCCCTTGGTCACAGTTTCGGCGGTTACCGCCTTATAGACAAGGCAAGACGGCTTGGAATACCCAACGCAACGCATAACAACACACGTGGTTATATAACCAGACTTTGCGAGCGCAGACTTATTCAGACCGCCAACGGCATCGATTGGGATGACGATGCGGCAACAGAGCAGGTGCTTGCCTCTAAAGAGTCACACGTGCTCAACAGAGTCATAAATCTTGAAACAGGCTCGCTGGCAGTTGAAGCAGGCGTTAAAATGATGCTGGCGCGGTTTTATAAGCTGTCGCCCGAGCTGGATGAGCCTAAGTACGCAGGTAAAACTCCCGTATTCTTTGTAATGGCAGACCGCGCGAGTGAGAACACCGGTAACTATCACGGTACCACCGTGCTGACGCAGACCTTCCGAGGTCTGTGGGGCGGCCTTTACGATGCAATGGAGCGCGCGGGACTCTACAAGGTCGTGCCCGTTGACATCAACGATATTGACGGCTTTGCTCAAAAAATAAAGACGTACAACAGCGGCAACTACAAGACCGCAGGCTTCATGCACGAGATCATTATGATGAACTACGGCGGTATTCGCCTGCACCGTGAGTTCTTGCAGGAGGCGTACCGCCTGTGCGCCGAGACCGACACGCCTACACTTGTGGACGAGATACAGACTTGCATGTGGTATGACGGAATGTTCCTGTTCCGCAAATACGGTCTGAAGCCCGATTTTGCATCGGTTGGAAAAGGATTCCCCGGCGGTGAATATCCCGCAAGTAAGATACTGACTACCGCAGAGTACGATAACCTTAATCAGTTCGGCGCTTTGGTCACCAACGGCCAGGAGGAGCTGGCATCACTTGCATACCTTGTTACAATGCATTATTCCCGTGCCAACGGCGACGAGATACAGCGTGTGGGCGATTTGTTCGAAAACGGTATGAGAGCGCTTGCGGAGAAGTATCCCGAGCGAATAGTCGCGGTAGAGGGAATAGGTCACCTGACAGCACTTCACTTCGGCACGGTCAAGGAAGCGGCAGATTTCACGCACGCTCTGCACGACGCGTGTGTTGATGCCAGCGCACAGCTTTATAAGGCCAACTGCGTGCCTGCCGTGCTGTTCAAGCCTCCGCTTAACATCAGCGAGGCGGCTGTGAATAAAATGATGCAAATACTTGATGGTATTTTGAGTAAATAATTATGATATTTATTGGACTTGATATAGGAAGCACCGCTGTGAAGGCTATGGCGCTTGATGAAAACGGTCAGGTGCTTGCCCGCGGCAAGTGCGCGTATCCAACGGCAACGGACGGTGCGCGCTCCACTCAAAAGGCGGAGGACTGGTGGCAGTCCTCGGTCAGCGCGGTGCGGCAGGTCGCCGTGGCGCTGGGAGCTCGGGCAAGTGAAGTCACAGCGATCTCCACATCTTCTCAGGGCGGAAGTATGCTGGCGCTTGATGAAAATTACGTGCCGCTGACCGACGCACTGACCTGGATGGACCGCCGCGCGCAAGGCGAAGCCGACGAAATGTCCGAGCACTTTGGAACGCGCATATACCGCAAATGCGGTTGGCGAAGCGCGGCGTCGGATTGCGCAGCAAAGCTTGTGTGGTTGAGAAAAAACGAGCCCCAAATATTTGCGCGTTCGGCGCATTTTATGACTACCGAGGAATATATAAATTATCGTCTTTGCGGTGAAAACGTTACCGATCCCACGGGTGCGGGTATAATGCGGCTTTACAATATCAATGATGGCACGTGGGATGCCGAAATGCTTGAATATACAGGCATAAAAGAGAGCCAATTGCCTCGCGTTGTGAGTTGCGGTGAGCTTATTGGAACGCTTACACGTGAAGCAGCTGACGCAATGGGGCTTGGCTCACATGTCCGCGTATATTGCGGTGCTCACGACCAATACTGCGCATCTCTTGGTAGCGGCGCGGTGAATCCCGGCGATATTTTGCTGGCTACGGGTACGGCGTGGGTGATCTTCGGCGTGACCGACACACTGTGCTTCAATGACCGTTTCATTGCTCCCGGCATACACCCCATAGACGGTCGCTTCGGCGCTATGGCAACGCTTTCGGGCGTCGGCGCGGCAGTAGACAATCACGCGCGCGCTATTGGCGTGGAACTGCGCGAGGTGGATAAGATCGCGGCGACTCGACGTAACAACGCCAAGCATTTGCTTTGCTGTCCGTGTCCTCCCGGCAGAACGTTTCTGGAGCACAGGAGTGGATGCTGTGAAAATACCCACGGACGCCTTGACAGTCACGATAAATATGACGTGGCACTGGCTATGATGGAGGGGGCGGCGTTTGAGGTCAGTCTGGTGATTGGAAGCTTCCGCGCGGCGGGCATGGTAGGACAGGGAAGTCTTATTATGTCGGGCGGTGCGGCAAGAAGTGAGCTGTGGAGAAGCATTGTTGAGGCGGTTGTGGGAGCTAAGCTTTTACTGCCTTCAGAGGCAGATACCCCCGCCCTCGGCGCGGCTATGATAGCAGCGGTATCTTGCGGCGCGTTCGACAGCTTTGCCGACTGCGCGGCGAAATTCGTAAAATATTTGCCAAGCGACAACGCCGATATTGACAGCGCAGAGCGTGAATTTTATGCGCAAAAGCTGCAAAGCTACCGCGAGTGGTGCATTATAGAATAAATTGAAAAAGGTGGTTTTTGATATGTTCGGAGTAAATCTTACCGATTATGATAAAAAAGTATACGAGGAACAGTTAAAGGATTTTCTTCCCGATAAGTTCATCGATGCTCACGTTCATTTATGGGAAGAAGGAACGCGCGTGAGCGGTCTTAAGGGCTGTGTTACCTGGACGCAGATAGTTGCGCCCTCGCAGACATATGAAGATATGGCTGAGTCCTACAGACAGCTTTTTCCAGACAAAAAGGTGACTCAGGTCGTTATGGGTTCGCCCTCCTGCAATCTCAGCGTGGTAAACAAATACGTTCGTGAATGCTGTGATAAGCATGGAAACACATCGCTGTACTGTACTAACTGGGATACCACTCCCGCGGAAATAGAGCGGGCGATGAAGGCAGGCTTTGTGGGTATAAAACCGTATCAGAACAATTCTCCCGACTATATTCCCGCCGCGGAGGTCAGAATATTCGATTTTCTGACCCACGAACAGCTTGAATATATGAACAGCGTCGGCGGTATAGTTATTCTGCATATTCCGCGCAAGCTGCGTTTACGTGACCCCATAAACATTGCGCAGATGATGGAGATAGACGAAAAGTACCCCAATGCCAAGGTGGTTATCGCCCACGTTGGTCGTGCTTACGTTGAGCAGGACCTTGGTGACGCGTTTGAAACACTTAAGCATTCAAAGAATCTTATGTTCGATTTCTCCGCAAACACCTACGATTACGCTATGCAACAGTGCATTGAGGCGGTAGGTGTAAAGAGAGTAATGTTCGGCTCGGATATGCCGTTCACCAAGATGCGTATGTACCGTATAAACGACAACGGAATATATGTAAACGTAGTGCCGAGAGGTCTTTACGGTGATGTTTCGGGTGACAAGAATATGCGTGAGACGGACGAGACGGATATTACGCTGTTTATGTACGAGGAGCTGTTGGCGTTCAAGCGCACGGCAGAAAAGCTGAACCTCAGTCGCGCCGATATTGAGGATATCATGTATAACAACGCCTCAAAATTCTTCGGCATTACACTCTGATATGGAGGACTTGAAAAATGAAAAAGATAAAAATAGGATTTCTTCCGCTTTATATAAAGCTTTATGACGATACCGGAAACGGCGCGTCCGAGCGCCCCGTTATGATGGACTTTTATCTCGGTATCGCAAAGCAGTTCGAGCAAATGGGCTTTGACGTGCTGACAAGCGAATTTTGCCGCATTGAGCCCGAATTCCGTGAAACTGTAGGAAGATTTGAGCGCGAGGGGGCGGACTGCATCGTTACCTGGCACGCCGCGTATTCTCCCTCCCTTGAAAGCATCAAGGTGCTGACCGAGACCAAGCTGCCTATAGTTGTACTTGATACCACCGATACATATGATTTTTCACCTTCACAGGCGCCCTCAAATATAAGCCGTTGCCACGGCATACACGGTGTTATGGATATGTGCAGTATGCTTCGCCGCTACGGCAAGAAGTACGCTATTGCGGCAGGACATTACGCTGAATCGAGCGTGGTTGAAAGAGTTGCGGGATTTGTTCGCGCGGCGTATGCGGCAACCTCTCTTGAAGGTAGCCGCACAGCAAGCATTGGCGGCAGCTTTGATGGCATGGGCGACTTTTTGGTTCCCGATGAGCAAATGAAGGAACGCTTCGGTGTTGAGATAGTTTATCCCTCAAGAGATGAGCTTGTTGCCGAGCTGGAGGCGGTCAGCGATGCGGATGCCGAGGCTGAAATGGCTATTGACAGAGAGAATTGCTATGAGATACTGCCCGTTGACAAGGCAGTACACATGAGGACCGCCAAGAACTGTCTTGCGGTTCGTCGCTGGCTGGATAAAAACAACATTGATGCGTTTACCGCCAACTTCCGCGAAGTAACATATGAAGGTTCGGGACTTGAGATCATGCCCTTTATGGAAGCGTGCAAGTCTATGGCTCGCGGCATCGGTTATGCGGGCGAGGGCGATGTGTTGACCGCATCACTGGTCGGCGCTCTTATGAAGGGATTTACCGATAAGGCGGCGTTTGTCGAGATTTTCTGCCCCGACTGGAAGGGAAATACTTTGCTTCTCAGTCATATGGGCGAATACAATCCCAAGCTGATACGCGGTAAGGCCGGAATGAAGGAAATAAACTTTATTTTCGGCGACTCCGAAAATCCCATAGTTTCATATGGATGTTATCGCGGAGGAAGTGCTGTGTTTGTAAATCTGTATCAGGCGGCAGAGGGCTTCAGACTTCTCATCTCGCCCGTTGAGATGCAGGATGTTAAGGCAGAGGAAGATAATTTTGACGGACGTGTTCGCGGTTGGATGAAGCCGCACATTTCCGTAGCTGATTTCCTTGAGGCAATAAGCCGCGCAGGTGCTACGCACCACAGCGCGCTGATATACGACGCAACTCCCGAACAGCTTGCGTTCTTTGCGGAGCTTTGCGGACTTGGCTACGAGATAGTATGAGGTGAGATATGTTAAAGAAGCTTTTATTTGCTATGCTTGCTTTAACACTTGCCATAGCACTTGTTGGCTGTGGTGGAGACGGTACTGGTGATGATACTTCTGCTTTTGATACCACCACCGAGATAGTTGCTGACACACAAGCCCCCGACACATCAGTGTCGATAAAATTGACAGGTGACGTTAAGTACACCATAATTCGTTCCGAGGATGCGGATAAAGATGTTATAAGTGTGGCGTCGGATATGTGGAAGGATCTGCGAGTGCTTCTCTATTCATCCAACGTAACGATAACCGATGACTTTGTGAAAAGACAAGAGGATGCCGATAACGATAATTATGAAATACTGCTGGGCATGACAAACCGTCCCGAGTCTGCAGAGGCGCTGGCGGCACTTCCCACGTATCTCGATTATTCCGTAAGCGTTGTTGGAAACAAAATTGTCATTGCGGCAAACACAACAGAGCGGCTCAAGCAGGCAGCTGAATGCTTTATGAGCCATGTTGCCTGTGTTGACGGTGTGCTGATATATACAGCAGATAATTCGACAATTGTGGATTCGTATGGAGATTACAAAATCAAAAATATGACCGTGGGTGGCAAGAATATTTCTGATTATGTGATCATAATACCTAAAGAAGACAATGAGTCCGAGCTTGATTTTGCGGCAGAGCTTGTTGCATGGTTAGGCAAGAATTGCGGATATGCTCCGTCGGTGGTTGATGACAGCACCGCGCCTGCATCTTGTGAGATCGTGCTTGGTAAAACATCAAGAGCGGCAAGCGCGGGTATGTATGATACCACGCTGGGGCGTACCGGTTGTAAGATAAAGACACTTGACGGCGCGCTTATTATTGCCGCCGAAACGCTGGGAGGATATAAGGTCAGTATGGCAAAACTACAGGAGCTTATGGGTGACGGCAGCGCGCTTGCGTCCGGTATAGATCAGCTTTACGTGGGCGACGATTCCAGCCTTGACGGTGCAAACGTAATGTTTATCGGTAACAGCTTTACATATTACGGTCACTGCTGCGGCTCAAAAGAGAATAACCCTTGGGGCGGAAGTGATAAGGGGTATTTTTATAAGGTCGCACAGTCATTTGGCGATAATGTAAAGGTTGTAAACTTCACCTGGGGCGGTGCCAGCTTGTGGCATAAAAAGAGCGGAGTGGCAGAAAAGGCGCTTTACGTAAAAATGCTTCAGACACATCCCAATTATTATAATAATCCGCAGGGCAAGCCTATGGATAAGATATATGAACAGGATTATGTCATACTTCAGCAGTCGGGCGATAATATAAGCGAAACATACTCAGATGCAAAGGCTATCATGGCGCTTTTCCCACCCGAAACGAAGTTCTACTTTTATATAACCACACACGACCTGAGCAGTAATCACACGCCCACCACCTCGGCTGCGGCAAAGCTGGAGAAAGAGGGAAGTGCAGGCTATATTCCGCTTGGACATATGGTATATAAGGTGTGGTCGGGCTCTGAGCGCGTGCCCAATTCTACCATCAAGTATAATAAATACTCGTTCGTTGTAAATCAGAGCTCGTCGGACGGATATCACCCCAACCATTTGACAGGCTACCTGACAGCGCTTATGACGTATTGTACCATTACGGGTAAGAGCGCTCAGGGGGCGGATTATTCGTTTGTAGTTAAGGACGGTAAGACGTATTATACAAACGGAACCACCAATTATCCTGATGTTCTTGAATCCGCAAATGATATGGCAGAATGGCAAAAGCTGATAGATAAGTATATTGCACAATATAATAAGTAAGGTTTTCCCGACAAGGTAAATAAATAGCCTTGTCGGGTCTCTTTTGTAGTATAGAAGATGCTCAAAAAATATATGAAAATAAATAAAATTTTTGCAAAAAAAGTGTTGACAAATGTAAAGTGTTGTGATATAATAATCAAGCGCTGTGAAAATCACAGTGTAAAAAACGTGGCGGAATAGCTCAGCTGGCTAGAGCATCCGGTTCATACCCGGCAGGTCGTTGGTTCAAATCCGACTTCCGCTACCAGGCCCGTTGGTCAAGCGGTTAAGACACCGCCCTTTCACGGCGGTAACATGGGTTCGATTCCCGTACGGGTCACCAATAGAAACAAATCCGAACTATTTCGTAACAAACGATGTGTTCGGATTTGTTTTTTATTTCAGTTATCCATATTAAAAGTTTAAGGGTGCAGGCATCACGCCTGCACCCTCAGTTCTTTTTGTTGTTTTCGCTTGGCTTTCCACTCTTCAAAGTCCTTTACGTTTTCTTCTTTACTGAAATATTCAAGAATATACGGCAAGAAACTTCGAGCAAGAACCTCATATTCATAATCGGGAACCTTTGTAGGAAGATCAACGATTAAATCTTCACCTCCGGACAAGGCGAGCTTGTTACTAAGCAACCACAAACCCACATAATATAATTTTTTAAATAAGCTCAATAGCATTACCTCCCGTCTCTATCCCAACTGCTACGGCTCTGCACTTTGCTCTGTTCTTTCTTTTTCCACTCGGTTAAGATTCGCAGAATTGCGCTCTCTATATCCTTTGGTGTAGAATCGGGAAAGAATGTTCGAAGAGATTCCAAATCAAGCCTCAGCGTTTCTTTTTGATTAGGTTTTGGGCGGCTCATAACCTCGAACATCATATCCGCATCAAGCAACTGCATTGCACTCATTTCTTTTAGTTTTACCGCCTGCGAGAGCGACGGAGTTGCCTCGTAATCTTGAATCAGTTCGGCAAGAGCTTGCTGTTCTTCCTCCTTGAGATAAGATAATTTCTCGGCGGGAGTTAAAGCGATCTTGCCTTCATCCACTAAATCAAGTAGCGGCTTGATAAGCTTTGTCAGACGGATATACCGCTTGATCGTGTCCTTGCTCGTGTTCTCTTGTTCCGCGATAATCTCGGTAGATAACTTCGGCGCAACTTGCTCCGAAGTTAAATCACTCCTTGCTCCCTGCCGTTTGAGTGCATCAAACTTCATTTTGTACGCGAAGGCTTTTTCCGACGGTAGCAACTGCTCTCTGTGAAGGTTGGAATCTACCATTGCAAGGATTGCCTCATCGTCATCCAAATTGCGAACGATTACGGGAATGTCCTCTATACCAAGACGCTTGCAGGCTTCATATCTGCGGTGTCCCGAAACGATCTCATACTTCGCTCCACCATCAATTGGATTGGGACGCACAAGGATCGGCACGATCACGCCGTACTCTTTGATGCTCTCCATAAGCTGCTGCATATCGCTGTCATCTCGAACTTGAAACGGATGGTTGCGCATCGGTATAAACATATCTAAATTGTAATTAACGGTTGTTTCGATTCTTTTGTTAGAATTTGTTATCATCTTTGTTTGTCCTCATTTCTTTTAGTTTTAGATTGGATCTTCGCTCCCGTTTCTCTCGGGAACATTTCTTGTTCTTGCTCCATTTCAATGCGGAGCTTTTCTTTTAGGTTTTCGATCATCGGGAATACACCCTTAGCCAAGTTGATATCGTGGCGAAGCGCCTTGAGTTCTCTTGAGATCGCTTTACGTTTGCGGGAACATTCTTCTTTTTCGGCATCCGTGGTTGCTCTGCGGCGGCGGTTGTCGATCTTGTTACGTGCTGACAGTAACATAGCCATATCTGCTTCTTTCTCATCAATAAAGGTTTGAACCTTATCGACAGTACCGAGATCGTTACGATTGATGAGATTGACCGTTTCCATATAACGTTCTAAATAGATCTGCTCTTGACGCATTGCAGGCGAAAGCGGCTCTTGATAGTTTTCCATCTTCATTAGGTTGCCGCTTGTATCGATGCCAAAGAGTTCAAGCACAATCATAAAGATAAGTTCAATCGTGTTGTGCTGATCATAGCTCTTGCGACGTTGCCAAATCTCATAAAGCGGTGGGTGACTCGGATAGTACGGTGTTCGGTATTCTCGCCTTGACAAGATGCGCTTTTCAATCGCTTCGGGGGTATAGCGCTCTCCGAGGTTGTCGATACGGATAGGGCGTTTCCATCCCTTTGCTATTACACAAGGATGCTTATAATCCTTTCCGCGAAGATAGGTGTAACCACGCCTTGACAAAGCGAATTGAAAGTGCTGCGGCAAAATGCAATCAGCGATAGCATCGTCAATGTCCATCTTCAATAGCATTCTGTGCGACGGCTTACCTTTCTTCTCCGCCATATACGCGACGTATGGCGCGCGTTTCCGCTGTGGGTTCTGAATGATCGACAGACCGTGTTCTCGGCAAAGCTTGTCCGATTCGGGAGCCATCACCGTATCGTGATAGTACGGCGGGCAATGGAACTTTTCTCCGTCCTTGAAGCTCACGCTATTCAGAATAAAGTGGTTGTGCAGATGCTCGTGATCTCGATGGCTCGTTACGAGAACTTCATATTTGTCACCCCATAATCGCTTGGCAAGCTCCACACCGAGCGCGTGGCATTGCTCGGGGGTAACCTCACCGGGTTTGAAACTTTGGTATCCGTGGTAGGCGACGATGCCGCCGTACTTGCCGTACCGTCGCTTGGTCTCCATCATCCGCTCATAGGCAAGCTCCGGCAGGCAGTTGACACCACTAATCAGATACCGCTGTTCCGTCTTATCGGGGTTCTCCGCATAATCCATAAGACGCTTGAGATCTTCCTCATTGGGATTTGATGTCTTATCCGGATTAGCGGCATAATCAAGCGCATCCTTGATAGAGCGATGCACAGCCCATATTGACGTTACTGCCATTACGCGCCTCCCTTATAGAGATCGCGGATGAGATTTACGAGCTCGGCTCTCGTTTCGCCATCCGCTCCCGCGCAGATATTTTCGAGCCTTGCGATGGTCGGATACCAATCCATAGGTCTCTCTCGGCTCATCCTTGTGTTAACCGATTGACGAAGGTACTCGGATACCGTAATTCCTCGCTTTTCGGCCGCGCGTTCGATTTTTGCTTTATGATCCGTTGTAGTTTTGAAACGAATCACTTCTTCTTTTTTCTTGTTGTCGATAATGTTTTCCTCCATTCCTTTTGGTTTTGTTCGTTCATCCGAGGGTATTAGGGACACCTCCCTAAAGTGTCTTTGCGCTGAGGCAAAGACGGGCAAGCTGGCGTAGCCACGTTTGCTATGCTTGTTACAGTATAGGACAGAGCCCTATACCGTAAGGTGGTCTATTACCCTCGTTCTTTCCCTTGAGCGTACCGCAGACTATGTTGAGCCTCCTTCCGTGAAGATTTACGGCGTGGTCTTGGGCGGTGTGCATAAGCACTATGTATGGAGGATTTTCGTTGTGGTATGGGTCAATTTGACCCATACCACTCTCTATTTTGCTTCGTGCCATCTTGGCACAAGGTTATGATTCTTGTTCCGATTGAGGCTTGTCCGTATTAAGCGCGTCCAAAAGATCTTTTTCCACCTCATTCAAGTAATCACGGACTGCTTCAATTACAGATAATGTGCGAGGAATGTACGCAGGATCAAGCCGTAGCTTGGGAAATCTTGAAAGGAAATTGTTCATACTGCTAATAAACATATTGGCATTTCCAACCATACTCACATTGGCAACACTTTCTTCAATGGGATGCGTTTCTTTCTCGTCTTCCTTTTTCTTTATCCCGCGTAGCTCGTCAATCATATCGGGAAGATCTTCTTTGTCCGCTTTCAGCAAAGCGATTACATCCTTATTTGTGGTATTGATAAAGCCACTTAAAATGTCTTTTTTTATACCGGGACAAACGCTATCCACAAAATCAAGAGCCTGCGCATATTGCTCGGCGCGTCTTACGTGTTTCTCACTCTTGCCGATTTCCTTGGCTATGCGCTCACTCGTTTTGAGCCTATCCTCCGGGTGGTCATTTTGTCCACCTGGGGCAAACCTGCCATTTTCATCGCGTTGCTTTTCAATTTGCTTCTCGACGGAATAGCGTTTGCCAAGCAAATATGCCTTCTGCTCGTCGCTCAAATTACGCCTGCCAAGCTGATTCTTGCAGATCCAAGCAATAGCTTCGTAACGATTTTCAAAGTCAAGCTGCGTTGTCGTGAACGGAATATCTCCGTACTCACGGGCGATGCGGTAGCGGTTGTGTCCGTCCACAATGATGTCACCCCACACTGCAATAGGCATCATAATCCTGCCATCTTCCAAAATGTTTTCCTTAAGCTGCTGATACTCGTCCTTGGTCAGCGGTGGAATAACCTTTTCAAATTCGGGTTCGATCTTCAATTGTTCAAGCATTTCGTTCATTCTGTTTTTCTCCTTCAAAATTTGTTTTTTCAACTTCGGTGCAAATTGCACCGAAGTCCTCTCACTAATATACCGTATCGAAAATGCGAAATTTGTCCTGAATCTCAAAAAATTTTTTCAGCCCTCACTTCAGCGCAACTTGCTCCGAAGTTTTTTGGAGGAAAAAGAAAAAAGCCATTTCGCACATTTGCCGACAATTGGCAAAAATGGTAAAATGACTTTGTAAAAAATATTTGATTGGAGGAGATTTGATTATGGAACTCACCCACACCGAAAGAAACGGCATTATGTATCCCGACTTGGCACTCCCCGAGCAGACCAATTACCCCATCGGCAAGTACGGCAGAATGCGCCTCAACTATCTCAAAAAGCATCGCCGCGGCACCTACACCACGCTTCTCACCTCGTGCACGCTCAATCAGCATCTCTATGAAACCGAGCAGGAGGTACAGCGGCAGATCGACCTCACCCTATCACGGTTGGTAAAAGAGCTCGGCATCACCGAAGAACTTAAAGTTTCTAACCTTCTTCAGTGGGTACAAGAAATGAACAACGCGAAACAAAGCGCGGAGGAAATCGTGCTGAATGAAATAATCTGCAAATAACTATCTAATCAATCGCCGCTAAAAGTTTTTAGACTTTTGGCGGCGGTTGGCTTATTATATCCGTAACTCTCCCGAAAACTTTCTGAGATATAATATTTAGCGGAACGCGCATTGCGCTGACCGCTATTTTCATTTTGGGAGGAAATGTAAAATGCTTTATAAGGAATGGCTATCAAATTGGCTTGAAAATTACGTTAAAACCTCGGTAAAGGAGCGAACGTATGTAAAATATGCAGATATCGTAAGAATCAGATTGTTCCCCGCACTTGGCGATTATGAATTGAATGATCTAACCCCCTTCAACGTTCAACGGTACATAACAGAACTGTTGCATCACGGTAACTTGAAAAACGGCGAAGGATTGTCTGCAAACACGGTGAATTTGATTATTGCCGTCATACAAAGCTCAATGGAAACGGCGCATTCCATCGGACTTACGGATGAATACAAGATGAATAAAATAAAACGCCCGAGGGTGCAGGAAAAACAAATCTCTTGTTTTTCTCCCTCGGAGCAAAAAATGATAGAGCAAGCGGTACTCGCTGACAAGCGCAGCAAGATGATCGGCATTTTGATATGCCTGTACACCGGCTTGCGCGTGGGAGAACTGCTTGCTCTTGAATGGACGGACATTGATTTTAGTAAAAACGAGCTTTCGGTAAACAAAACTTGTCACGACAAAGGGAAATCAAGAGTTACGACCACTCCAAAAACAATATCCTCGGTTCGGATCATCCCTATTCCAAAACAACTCGTTCCACATTTAAAGCCACTTAAAAAGCGAAGTAAAAGCCAATACGTTATATCCGAAAACGGCACGTATATTTCGGTTCGATCATATCAGCGGAGCTTTGAACTGCTGTTAAAACGGCTTGGAATCGCTCATCAAGGCTTTCATTCTCTGCGACACACCTTTGCAACAAGGGCATTGGAGTGCGGAATGGATGTCAAAACGCTCTCGGAGATCCTCGGACATAAAAACGCGACGGTCACACTCAATCGCTATGCCCATTCACTGATGGATCACAAACGAGAGATGATGAACCGCCTTGGAAAACTGATGTAAAAAAATACACCTAACAATCTATTAGGTGAACAAAACAATATACTAACCCATTATTATTCTACCACAATACTCGCTTTTTTTCAATACATAGGAAGAAAAATTTACATATTTCTCCTCTATAGATGAACATCTCACGGATTTTTGTTCACCTAATAGATTGTTACGTGAACAAAATCCGACTTGAAAATTCATCTATACCATTGACCAAATCAATGAAATAATAACAAGGAGAAACGAAAATGTGTAAGTATGAAGTGCCCAGTTCAGAATTAATGCGGAATATCAATTCGATGATTAAACCCTACGGAGTGAAGTATTTTGTCTCTGAAGAAAAATTCAATAATAACGAAAGCTGCTTTCCAACATTTGCTCGGAAGCCTGCTTCTGATGAGGACATTGCTAAATATGTGACCCATTACGGTTTGAGTCGCTATACAAAAGCCAACCAAAAAGCATTATTGGAATATTTTTGGGACGATTATCGTACTTTTTTCGGACGAGAACACGACAGAATAATTTGCACCAACTCTTTCCGTCGCTTGCAATATAAAACGCAAGTTATGGTTAACTCTGCATCCGACGAGCAAAGAACAAGACTGTTGCATTCCTCGGAGGTTCAGAGAATCGCTAAAAAGATAGCCATTGGTGTTGGAGCCAATGCGGAATTGTCAGAAAATATAGCAATTGCTCACGATATTGGTCATGCTCCTTTTGGTCATAGTGGCGAGGAAGCAATTAGTGACTACATACTCGATATGTTCGAAAAAATCCCATCGCATTCAATTAAGAGTGGAACCACTTGTTTCTTACATGCAATGCAAAGCACCAAAGTGTTAGATTATATTGCTACCCATCCTACACTTCAGGAGAATGGTATAAATGGCTTGGGACTTTCAGATTATGTTTTAGAAGGAGTTTTGAAGCATGATTCTGATGTGTTTGCGGAGGAAATCATAGCTGCACCCTTAAAAAAGCAGTACGATCCGGAAAGGCTGTGCGGTATTGTAGGCATCGGATCATACGAGGAAGTTAAGCGTAAGTTGCAGACATACAATATAAAAAATAATGTCTTCATAGATACATATCCCCAAACATTTATCGGTAGCATTGAATCTCAAATTGTTGCTTGGGCTGATAAGATTGCATACCTTGGACACGATTGGGAAGAATTTTTGGATAATAAACTTCTTGAAAAATTAATGTCGAGAATCAATGATATGATTCACAAGATGTTTGAAGTTTCTTCGAAAATTGCAGACACAAACGAAAAATTCTACATTGATACTATTTGTTTCAGACTTAAAGAGATTGAAGCCATATATTCAACTCTTGATGATACTGAAAAGGCAAATAAAACTTTTGGTTGGAAAAAGGTTTATCAAGAATTATTGCGCATCATCGAGATTATTGAAAAAATTGAATCCGAGAACAAATTCGACCATTTCTCATCAAAAGAATATAGAGCTTTGAAAGACTATTTTGTTATGGTAATTAGTTGGACAAAGTTGCTGGACAAATATCCCTCCCCCCAAGCACTTAAATATGATCCCATTTATATTTTCTATTTGTATTTGTCTGAGGTCAGAACAACAAATATAACAAAAAATGTTACAGAGAAAATTATCTCTGGATCCAACAGTATCCTTTCATCACACAATTTCAACACAAGAGAAGAGTATTTATTGCACTGTAATCAAAAATGGGTTGAAGTTTTTAATAAAATCTTGTCTAACACAAGTCTTGATGAAAAATCCAAGAAAAAGCAATTGAAAGACAGTATTCGCACTTGTTTTTTAGTTCAATTTGGTTCAGAGCAAACAAAAAACAACATCGTTAACATTGATTATAATCCTGATGTAATAAAGAAATCCAATACAGGATATTATTCTTTCGATGATACATACTGTTGCTTATTAAACATCATAGGTTGCATTTTTAGTCAATATATTAAAAGTACCCGTGTTAATTTTATGACTCAGAAGGCGAAAAGAATTGTTGCGGGATTGATGGAATATTACGTTAACCATCCCGAAATGCTCCCGTATTCTCAACGAAGAAAGAATAACTTAAGCGATACCGATGAAGAACTTATTTATTTTATTGCAGATTATGTTGGTGGTATGACCGATCGTATGGCTAAGAAAAAATATGATGAAATTATGTCATCGGATACCAAGTGGAGTAATGAATACAGTAGCGGCTTGAATTAATCGCTATTTCAAGAATATTATATGAGAAATAAACCTTTCCCACACTACAAGCACCCCATTTACGAAACCTTTGAACAGCTTCTCACTATTGTCAAATCAAAACACGGCGACAAGGTACTGTTCCGCACCCGACGTCACAAGAGCGAGGTAACTGTTACATACAATCAGTTTTACGATGATGTGCAAAAGCTCGCATCGCATTTCAGCAAGACCTACGGCGCGCACAACAAGATTGCCGTGATCGGTGAAAACAGCTACGAATGGATTTTGACCTATTTCGCTGTCGTTTGCAGCAACAACATCATCGTTCCCATCGATAAGGAACTCTCCGCTCCCGACATTGCCGAGCTACTGAAGGAGTGCGAGTATCGCACCTTGATCTATTCCAAAGACTACGATGACATTGCCGACGATATTGGTGGCATCATCCCCGATTTTGAAGCAATCGCCATGCCCAAACTGCGTAGGTTTATCGAAGCAGTTGAGGCAGCAGAGTGGATCGAAACCGACAAAAATGCGCTTGCATCGATCATTTACACTTCCGGCACGACAGGAAAGAGCAAGGGTGTTATGCTCTCGCAGAAGAATATTTGCGAGGACACCCGTGCGGCGTGCGGTTTCATCGAGCTGTACGGCAGAAGCCTTGCACTCTTGCCGTTCCATCACACGTTTGCGTTTACGGTCAGCGGTCTTGCCAATATCTATTACGGCGTTGATACCCTCATCGTTCCTTCTCTCAAAAACGTGATGGAGCTGATCAACGATTTCAAGCCGACCTACCTTGCCGTTGTTCCCATGATCGTCGAAAAGGTGGACAAGGGTATCCTTCAAAAGATTGAAAAGAGCGGCAAGAAGAAACTGCTCGGCGTGCTTGATAAGGTCTGCAAGCCTTTCGATGCGCTCGGTATCGGTCTGCGAAACAAGTGCTTTTCCGCCATCAGGGGCGGTCTCGGCGGCGAGCTTGACTTCATCATTTCGGGCGGCGCGCCCATCGATCAGCAGATCATTGACCGCTTTGATTCCTATGGCATCAGAATTATGAATGGCTATGGCATTTCCGAATGCTCACCCGTTGTCAGCGTCAACCGCCGTTATCACTACCGCGCGGGTAGTATCGGTCAGGCTCTCCCCGAGGTCAAGGTCATGATCGATAATCCCGACGAGAATGACGAGGGAGAGATCTGTGTGCAGGGCGATATCGTCATGCTCGGCTACTACAATATGCCCGAAGAGACCGAAAAGGCAATCGTTGACGGCTGGTTCCACACGGGCGACCTCGGCAAGCTCGACAAGGACGGCTTCATCTACATCACGGGGCGCATTAAGAATCTGATCATCTTGTCTAACGGTAAAAACGTTTCGCCCGAAGAGCTTGAAACGCTGATCGGTCGCATCCCCGGCGTTGTCGAATGCCTCGTCTCCGAGGAAGATAATAAGCTCGTTGCCGAGATCTATCCCAATGAAGAATTCCGCGCAACGCAGAATGACATTCAAGCATATTTCGACGAGCAGATCGGCCAGCTCAACGATACACTCCCGCCCTATAAGGCGATTGCAAAGGTCGCTATCCGTGACACCGAATTTGTAAAAACTACCACCAAGAAAATTAAGAGAACATACAAAAAGTGAGGACAAAACCATGTTAGATAAAGTAATTTCCATCATCAGCGAATATCAGGACATCCCTGCAGACACCATTCACGCCGATAGCCACCTCGTCAATGACCTCGGCTTCACCTCCTACGACGTGGTCAGCCTCGTCGGAAAATTTGAGGACGAGTTTGACATCGAAGTCCCCGACAGAAAGATCAAGCTCATGAAAACCGTGGACGATATCGTAAAATTCATCGAGGCAGCAATAGAATAATTATTGGTTCTATAAACACTAACCATACAAACACACATAACATTCATATAAAAAGAAATAGGAGAATGAACAATGAGTCAGTACATCAAAATCCCCAGAGGACGTATCCCTAATCGCATTAATGATGAAATATTTAGAAAAATTGTATGTATGATTGGAAAAACTGAAAAAAGCAATTTTGTTACAGCAAAATTGTCAGACTATGCTCGTGGCAAAATTTATTTACGAAACAAGTATGGAATATGTGGATGCACATTGAAGAAAATGCATACAATAAAAGTAACTACACACGGATTTGAAAATTTTGGCGATAACTATTCGAATTATGTGTCCCTTCATGAGGGAAAAGCAAAAATAATTTTTATGGTCATCAAAGACTATATAAAGAAAGACCCTAATAGAATAGCAGAATTACGTCATATATGTGAGGAGTTTTATACTACAAATCCTAATATTACTCCTACATACGCAAATTCGTTGTTAAATGAAACGTTCAATTGGATTTTCGATTGTGGGTTGGAAACAGCACCTTTTTGTCAATTTAACAAACGGGACAATGCATGGGATATAGCGAATGATATAAAATGTTCCATAGAAGAAATTGACGAAAACTTCTGAAGGGAGGATATTATATGCGTCATACTGTGAATGAGTGGCAAGATTTAAGCCTGAAAAAAGATGTTGAAAATGTGGCAAGAGAAATCAAGAGAAAAGGCAAAAGAGAGAGTATTTTAACACTCGATTTGTTACTTGCCATATTAGCTATTATGTTTGATCATTTATTCTCGGAAAATGAGTGCGAAAGGATAATAGTTTTAAGTGTAATTGCTGGATTGGCGGTAATAATTACTGCTATATATTTTTTACTAAAATTTTTGGATTGGCGTAAAGCGAGAAGAAAAATAAAAAGCGGGATCATAAAAATAAAGCCTTATGTTGATTTGTTTGATAATAATATTTGTTATTATGCCATGACAGCAAATACGTTTAGAGAAAATTTCCAAAACGAATCTCATGATTCGTCAATAAAGAACTTCTACTTTATTGAATCGAATTACTATGTGAATAAGTGCATAACTGAACTAAATAATATGAAAAATCTCATAGGAGAAATCTTCACAAATGATGAAAATGAAGCTGTTTCAAAAGCGAAAATTCACACTTCAAGATTAGAGAATATTATTTTGCTTTTATGTGACGCAAGAGTTAATCCAACCTCTGTATCTTCCTCAATAGAAGATACTATACGAATCTCAAAAATATATGATGCACGGATGATAAAATTTGTTGAAACTTATAATAAGCAATTTGAAAAAACTATAGAATGGACTTCTTTTCAATAAACGCTTTCACGTTGAATGTAGTGAAATCAATTGAATTTCTACGAGGATTAATCAAAAAATAGATAGGTAAATATGAAAACATACGCTTTATCCAATGCACAATTAAATATATTAGATACAGAGCTATTTTATCGAGGCTCTGCTATCAATATCGTAGGAGGAGTCTGCCTACTTAACGAGCCAATTGAGGAAGAACAGTTGTCATCGGCATTGAACAAACTAATTGCCAACAACGATTGGCTCCGCACCAGAATTAGAGGTAACAGATCTTCACTGTATCGTTATGTTTCTGAATATACTGATGCATCTTTTGCAACTTTGGATTTTACCAATGTTTCGGAAGCTGAAATGTGGTCTGCATTGGAGGAAGCAAACAAGGCTCCTTTTGATATTTGGGATTCACAACTCTACGATGTAAAATTGGTACGTACTCCGAACAATAAAATCGGATATTGGTTCAGAGCGCACCATATTGTTTGTGATGCCGCCAATATGTATCGTATCGTTGCCGAGGTATCGAGCCTTATTTTTGGCAATGACAATCCGTTGCCGAGTAATGCACGGGTTCGGGATATTACTGCCCGTATGAAAGAAAAGGCGCTTACATATTGGCGTGATAATGAGATCACAGGACTTGAAAGCCATCGTCCTACGGGAACTGTAGTAGCAGACCGAATGACATTCAAACTGTCGGGCGATATCATGAAAAAGCTGAGTGCGTTTGCTGAATCCAAACAGATCGCGTGTTCAACCATCGTTGAGGGCGCGTATTATTTGGCTTTGTCTGCTTTGTTTGATAAAGACAGATTTTCAGTCGGTCTTATGTATCTGGATGACAACAGTGCTTGCGTGGACGGACTTGCCGGACCCCGCGCTTCTGTTGTGCCGACAATTTCAAAACTTGATCCCTCTCTTACCTTTGCGGAATACTGTGAGGAAATTCTGGATCAGCACATGACGGCATATCGCTATTCATGTTTGCCTTACAGAGATATCCTTTCGGCAGTCAAGCATGATAGCGAAAACAAAAATTCCTCGTTTTATGATTTCGTATATTCCTGCCACGCACTCGACACCTCTATTTTGGGGGATTGTGAGATCAAATGGCTTTTCAACGGTTGCTCGGAAGTTCCGCTGAAATTGAGTGTTATGCCCGAAAAGGATACGCTCAATCTAATGATCGATTGTCGTAAAGGTGTTTACATTGGCGGCTTTACAGAAAAGCTCTATCAATGTATTCTTTCTGCGCTTAACCACATCTTCGACGCTCCCGATGCACATCTTGGTACATTGGTTAATGCCATCCATGCCGATATCCATCAAACCGGGCATATAAGCAAAGAACGTGTTTGTATCGCGGCATCTTTTACTGCTGATCCGATTGACGAATACCTGTATTATTGGGCGCACAGAGATAACGTTATTTTGAATTTGTCCTTTGCACCGTATAATCAGATTCAGCAAATGCTTCTCGATCCGAACAGCATATTCCGAAACAATAAAAATGGCACTAACATCATTCTAATGCGTTTTGAGGATGCGATTCGTCATACGGATGATTCTGCTGAAGCGCGTATTGCGGTCATGCAGCATATGCAAAAGGAATTTACAACCGCCCTGTGTAGCTATCCTACAGATGCTCCTCGATGCCTTGTAGTGTGTTTGCCTTTTGACGGCAATATTGCGGGTGTGTCTGCCGAGATCGTAGCAAATATGAATGAGCAGATCAAAGCGGTTTGCTCCAAGATTCCCAATATTCATTATGTCGATACCGACGATCTCTGTGAGAGATACGTTGTTCACGATACCCTTGATACCGTTGCCGATGACGAAGGTCATATCCCTTATACCACCACATTCTTCGCCGCATTGGGCACTCACGTTTGGCGACAGCTTTGCGCAGCAAAACGAGTGAAAAAACATAAGGTTTTGGTCGTGGATTGCGATAATACCTTATGGCAAGGTGTTTGCGGTGAAATTGGTGCGACCAATGTAACCGTTGATGGCGGTTACGCATGGTTTCAAAAATTTCTACTTGCGAAGCGCGAAGAAGGATACCTTCTGGCGATTGCAAGTAAGAACAATCCCGAGGACGTTAAGCGTGTATTTGCCGAAAACAAGCAAATGCTCTTAAAAGAAAGCGATATTTCCGCTTGGCGCGTATCTTGGAATCCGAAAGCTGAAGAGATCAGATCTATTGCCGAAGAGTTAAATCTTGGGCTTAACAGCTTTGTCTTTTTCGATGACAATCCCGTTGAATGCGATGCGATGATCGAAGAAAATCCCGAGGTTTTGACAGTACGTATGCCCTTGGATTCTACACAGATTGCTCCGCTTGTCGGCAACATTTGGGCACTTGACAGCGTATATACCACGGACGAAGATCGCAACCGTGCCGATATGTACCGAGCAGAAAAAGAGCGCGAGCAAGCGAGAACCGAGGAAAAATCTCTGCACGCATATCTTAAAAAGCTGAACATCCAAATGTATATGTATCCCACCACGCCCGATGAAATTGATCGCGTGGCACAGCTTACACAGCGCACCAATCAGTTTAACATGAACGGTGTGAGATACCTCAAGGAGGATGTTACCGAATGGCTGCAGAGCGATCACTACGGATGCTATAGTGTATATGTGAAGGACGCATACGGAGATTACGGTCTTGTCGGCGCGCTCGTCCTTTCTTATACTGACGGCAAGTGTAATTTACAGACCTTTGTCCTTAGTTGCCGCGTACTCGGACGAGAGATCGAAATTGCTATTTTGAATGAAATTGCCAATATTGCAAGATCACGCGGTGCTTTTGCATTCAGCGCCTCAGTCAAGCGCACACAGAAAAATGAACCCTTTATGCGCTTCTGGCAGGCGTATGTTGAGGACAATGAAAATATTGTATGTGCGAATTTCAATACGCCTTCGCATATTACGGTTATCCAAGAAAAATATATTAAGCCTACCTCTCAAAAGGCAAATACAACAGCAGCTGTTAAATCTGTTGCTCATACAGGAACTTGCGCGCTGACGACCGTGCCGTCGGATATTCAAACGAATGATGCGGAATTAAAAGAATTCATTCCGTTGTGTGCATCCGAAGCAATTGCTCAAGCACTCGGCAAATTCATTCCCGGACAAGCTCAGGGCGAGATCGTGGATAAAGTAAAATCGGTGTGGGAGAGTGTGCTCGGACTTACGATTGACCGTGATGATGCAAGCTACTTTGAACTTGGCGGTGATAGTCTTAAAGCTGTTCATCTCATTTCTATACTGGATAAAGAATTTGGTGCTCGCATTTCAGTGTCGGACATTTATCGCTATGCCACTATTTCGGATATGGCAAAGTATATTGCCACTCTGATACCCGAAGAAGCAGCTGAATTTGAACACATCAGCACGACCGAGCCGTATCCACTCTCGTCAGCACAGCAAAGAATGTTTGTACTTCAATCCATGAATCGTGACTCTGTTCAGTATAACGAATCGCAAGCAATGGAGATGATCGGTCAGGTCAACATTGAGCGGATACAAAATGCTGTGTACGAAATCATCAATCGTCACGATATTCTCCGTACTGCTTTTACGCTTGAACAAGGAGTTCCTGTTCAAACGGTGTTGCCTTGTGTCGATATCAAGGTTGAGACGATTTCTTGCACCGAAGATTCATGGCAAAAAGAGGCTATCGCATTTAGAAAACCTTTTGATTTGTCGAATCCTCCGTTGATGCGCTTCGCCGTGCTTCATACCACCGATACCAACCGCAACTTTATGCTGTTCGATGCTCACCATATGGTCATTGACGGCACATCCTTTGCGGTATTTGCAGAGGAATTTGTCCGTTTGTATAACGGCGAAGTGCTTCCCGAAAACAAGTATCAATACATAGATTACGTTAATTGGGAGAATAAACGTAAGGATACGCCCGAATACGAAAGCGATATGGCATATTGGGTATCGCAGTTTGATCCTATGCCTGCACCGCTTGCGTGGATCGACGATAGCAAACGCGCCAATAGCATCGGTAGAGGAAATACCTTGTTCTATGCTACAGATAGTGAACTCAAACAATCGTTGGAGAACTATGCAAGTAAGAATCAGGTAACCCTATTTTCCGTACTGCTCTCTGCGTATGCAATGACGATTTCTTCGCTTGCCAATGCAGACGAGTTTGTTGTAGGTGTCCCTGCTTCTAACAGATTACATCATCACACACTCTCGATGATGGGCAATTTCGTCAACAGTATGCCGATCCGCATTGCCACCACCGCAGAAAGCAAAATCAGTGCTCTGGTGAAATCGGTATTTGACACAACGACCGAAGCACTCAACCACCAAAGCTGTCCTTATGAGAATATCGTAAAAGCATTGCAATGCGACCGTCAGAACAATCGCAACCCGCTATTCGACGTGATGTTCTCGCTTCAAAACTTTGTTTCGCCCATCATTGAAACCAAGGATATGAAGCTTGTACAAATGCCTATGCAAGTCGGAACAGCAAAAAATGATATCCGTTTGTTTGCTGCATTGCACGATGACCATATATCTTTTGAAATGGAATACGACATAGACCTCTTTGATACTTACTTTATGGAGTCGTTCCGTGAAAAATATTTGTCTGTATTGGAGTTGATGGTTACAGACGAGGCAATGACAGCCGGCGATATTGCGACTGAATTGCAACACAAACAGAAAGAAGCAGACCGTTTGTTCCTTGAAAAGTATAACGATACGGCAAGACCCGGTTACTACGATCACCTCGTTCACGACATGATCCGTGAACAGGTAGAGAAAATTCCGGATGCAATTGCACTTATTTGTGGCGGTGAGAAGCTGACCTACCGTGAACTTGATGATCGTTCCTCGGCTTTGGCAAACATTCTGCGTCAAAAAGGTGTTCGTGCAAGAGATAAAGTCGGCATTGTATTGCCTCGTTCTCCCGAGCTGATCGTCGGACTGTTGGCGATCATGAAAGCGGGAGCAGTCTATGTGCCTGCCGATCCGATATATCCTACCGAGCGTATCGATTATATGTTCGGTAATAGCGAGATCGTTTGTATGATTTCGCAGAACGATATGGAACTGCCGAGCGAATACATTCGTTACGATATTCATGAATTGGAGAAAGAAGAAACTGTCGAACAGACCATTGAGGACGAGACGCTTACTCCCGATGATCTCATTTATATTCTTTACACCTCCGGATCAACAGGCAAGCCTAAAGGAGTTATGATCAAGCATGGCGCGGTAAGCAACTTTATTAATTCGCTCCGTGAGTTGATTCCATACGAAGAACAAAGCGCAATTTTGGCGACAACTACGGTTTGCTTTGATATGTCAATTATTGAATTGTGGAGAACGCTATCGTTTGGAGGAACGATGATTTTTGCAACCGATAACGAACGACATGATATCGACGCTCATCGGGAAATGATAAAAAAACATGGCATTTCTGAACTGAATATTACTCCCTCGCAAATGTCTGTGTTTTTACTTGATACAAATCCAAGCATTTGGAAGAGTATTCAAACTATTATGATTGGTGCAGAACCTGTTCCACCATCGTTAGTTGAAAAAATAAAACATATCATACCGCAAGCTCGAATTTTTGATTTGTATGGCCCTACGGAAACAACTGTATATTCTTCAATTATGGAGCTGACAAACGAAACAGAGGTCACTATCGGGCATCCAATTGCAAACACAAAACTTTTCGTTGTTGACTCCGAAAAGAAAATTCTCCCTATCGGTATGACGGGCGAATTGTGTATCGGTGGTTTAGGCTTGTCTGCGGGATATATGAATCGTCCCGATCTGACCGAGAGACAATTTGTGACCCTTGCCGAAAATAATGAATTTGTTTATCGGACGGGAGATCTTGCAACACTTCGCGCCGATGGGAAGATGCTGTGCCATGGTCGAATCGATAACCAAATCAAAATCCGCGGTTATCGTGTGGAGTTAGAGGAAATCGAGCAAAGTATTATGAAGAGCGGCTTGTGCAGAGAATGTACTGTATTCTTGTTGGATAATGATCATCTTGGAGCAATTTATACTGCTGTTGGAGATTACGAATCGATTGATATTATCGACTATATATCAGGTGTGCTACCACGTTATATGGTTCCGTCAAAGTTTGTCAAGGTGGACAGTATTCCGCTCAATGTCAACGGTAAAGCAGATAGAAAGAAAGCACGTGAAATTGCTAATCAAATCGAAGACGATGCTGTAGAGGTTGCGACTTCGGGATATACCGAAGATGTGCTTCTTGCTATTTTCAGAAGAATCACACGCAATAATCGTATCGGAGTTAATGATTCTTTCTTCGAGGCAGGTGGATCTTCGCTTGGAATCTTCCAAGTTCTGTCCGAGATCGAATCTGTATTTGGCATTAAACTGCAGTATGCCGATGTGTATAAAAACATGACAGTAGCAGGAATTGCTTCGATGATTGAGGTAGCAACCAGTGCTACATTGCCCAATGTATCCTCTGTCGGAAATGTTACCAAACAAGATATAGAAGAAGTTCTTGATGTATCTAAACTACATATCAATAACTCCAGGAATTCCCTCGCAAAAGGTGTTTTGCTTACGGGTGCAAATGGTTTCCTTGGGAATCACTTGCTATATGAGTTGTTAGTAGAAACAGATTTTGATATATATTGCTTGGTTCGAAAAAAGCGTCGCTTAATAGATGCGATTCAATATTATTGGGGAAACGGCTTTTATCACAGATATCAAGCAAGAATTCATTGTATTGAGGGCAATATAGGCATTCCTGGTTTAGGTGTTTCAGCAGAAATGAAAAAGAATATAAGCGTGATTTACCATGCTGCCGCAAGCACAAAACACTACGGGGAATTTGCCGATAGTTTCCTATCCAACACATTGGGTACACGATATGTTGTTGATTTGTGTGCAGAAATAGGTGCTGAATTACATCATATTTCTACTACGGCTGTGTCGGGATTGAATGTTGTAACTGTAGACTACAATGAACAATCAAAACCTCATTTTACAGAAAATGATCTTGAGATCGGTCAACACTACGAGGATAATATTTATATTCACAGCAAATTGTTAGCAGAAAAGATCGTATTGTCTGCTATCGAAAAAGGGATGGATGCTTATATTTATCGTGTTGGAAACTTGACCGAACGATTCAGCGACGGAGTTTATCAGATGAACAATGAAAATAATGCATTTATGATTAGAGAAAGAGCTATCCGTAAGCTCGATGCAATCTCTCCTGCATTCCACTCGTTCATCTTTGAAAAAACACCTATTGACCTTTGCGCAAAAGCAATCTTGGCACTCACAAAACGTAAACATCAAGATCATGTATTCCATGTATTCAGTCCGAATGCTTTGAACGGATACGACTACTACAGAGGCATTTTCCCCGACCTTAAAGAAGTAACTGATGAGGAATGGTTTGCTTTGCTCGATAAGGAGGCAGAAAAGGATACTTCGTGCGCGGTTATGAGGGCATACGTTAAAAATCTGTTAGCCGTTTCAGTTCCAATAGAAACAAAATGTGATGTTACATTGAAAGCACTTGAAAAATGTGGCTTCCAATGGCAAGAAAAGGAGTAATGCTATGAAAACAGCAATTATTACTGGCGCATCTTCCGGCGTTGGCACGGAATTTTTGAAAGTGCTTGTTCATGATAACAGCATCGAAGAATTTTGGATCATCGCAAGAAACGAAAAACGCCTTGAAGAATTAAAAGCACAATATTCCAATAAAAGTATCGTTTGCATACCTCTTGATTTGACAAACGAAGAATCAATGCAGGTATATGAAAATCACCTCCGTGCAAAAAAGCCGGAGGTGGTGACCCTTGTTAATAATGCGGGATTTGGTATTTTAGGAGAGGTATATGGTTCGGATTATGTAGAGCAAGCGAAAATGGTAGATTTGAATTGTCGCGCTCTCACAACCATTACAACAATAACCTTGCCGTACATGACTGAAAATTCGGGAATCATCAATATGGCTTCTATTGCTGCATACTGCCCAAATCCGAATTTTACGGTTTATTGTTCTGCCAAAGCATACGTATTGAGCTATTCTCGTTCATTGCGTTATGAACTGAGAATGAAAAAACGCAAGATCAATTCTCTTGCCGTTTGTCCCGGACCTATGAACACAAACTTTTGCGCTACTGCAGGAATCACAACACAGTTTGATGCCTTGCCGTTCACTGATCCTGCCAAAGTTGCTAAAACCGCTGTCAAGAAACTTCGTGAAGGAAAAGCCGTCTATACGCCCGGTGTATTCTTTAAATTTTATCGTTGTATTGCTAAATTACTTCCACACTCGCTTGTGATGGGATTTAGCCAAACGATTAAAGATGGAAAATAATGAATATATAGATACGAACAGAGCATGGGCTGAAATCGACATAACTAAAGCAAAGGAAAATTATTTTTCCATAAAGAAATGTCTTAAGCCCCAAACCCAAATATGCTGTGTAGTGAAAGCCAACGCCTACGGTCACGGCTCTGTTCGTATGGCTCAGTTATATGAGTCACTTGGTGCAAATTACTTGGCTGTTGCTACGATTGAAGAAGCTCTGCAACTTCGTCAAGCCCCAATAAAGCTACCGATACTAATATTGGGATATACCGCACCGCAATATGCAGATGTTCTATCCGATAACGATATTACACAGTGCGTATATTCATTAGACTACGGTCGAGCTTTGTCAAGTTGCGCTACAGAAAAAGGCAAACCCGTAAAAGTACATATTAAAATTGATACGGGAATGGGTCGCATTGGATTTCGATACGTTGGCGGCGATGAGCAAGAATTAACAGATGCGCAAACTGTATGCCGAATGCAAGGGTTGACTGTAGAAGGTATTTTTACTCACTTTTCGTCTGCTGATGATGAAATAGGTTCTGATGAAACAACAGAGCGACAGTATCAATACTTCTTAGAAGCAATTTCATATTTGGAAAAGCGAGGCATTCAATTTTCTATTCGCCACTGTTCCAATAGTGCTGCAATCCTTAAATATCCCCATACGCAGCTCGATATGGTACGTGCTGGTATTTCCTTGTATGGATTGGATGCTGATAATTTATTTTCATGTCAAACAAATCTGCATCAGATACTCCAACTAAAAACAATAGTTAGCCATATAAAGCTAATCCATAAAGGAGATACTATTGGATACGGTCGGTAATATGTTGCAGAAAAGGACACAATTATCGCAACTCTTCCAATTGGATATGCGGATGGTCTGTGGAGAGCCAATTCGCGTCACGGAATGCTTGTGAATATTAACGGTGAGTACGCACCCATTATTGGACGAATTTGTATGGATCAATGTATGATTGATGTCACAGCGTTGAAAGAAGTAAATGTCGGCGATATTGTTACGGTATATGGTGATAGTGAAATCAACTCAATAGATAAAATTGCAGCAATAAACAAAACTATCAGCTATGAGATTGTTTGTAGTGTTAGCGAAAGAGTACCAAAATTTTATGTTAATAACGATTTGTGATTTATCCTCGTATTCAGATGAGCAATATCAAAATGACCTAACCACAATTCCAGTATGGCGAAGAGAAAAGGCATTGCAATACAAAAAGCTCGATGACCGCAAGCGTTCGGTCTTGGCTTTCGTGCTATTGCAGCGCGCTCTGCGTGATGAATATGGTATTACCGAGATTCCCGAATTTGTATATAACGAGTTCGGGAAACCCTCGTTGCTGAATCTGCCCATCCATTTCAGCTTGAGCCATTGTAAAGATGCCGTTGCTTGTGCCGTATCTGATCACAATATCGGTATCGACGTGGAAAGCATCGTGCCGTATAATCCCGATGTCGCTCGGAGAGTTTGCACGGCAGCAGAGCTTGAAATGCTTGAACAGAGTGATGACAAGGACGTGGAGTTCATCAAGCTTTGGACGGTTAAAGAAGCAATCTCAAAGTATGAGGGAATGGGATTGTCGTTGCCGTTTGCAGAGATTGATACGATGAATTACTTACTCTGCTCAAACGTAAGTGTTAATAGCAGATATGTACTAAGTATTTGCTATGGAAAACGAACCGACACCCTTGCCCTTCCGCGCATCAAAATGCTATCCGCAACTGATTTAATATGAATTTGAAAAGTTCGTGTAACAACGAACTTTTCTTTTTCGCAAATTAGTGAAACAAATATTTTCATTATATATTGACAAATGCTTTCTTTTATGATATAATTCCAATACATACTGAAACATTATGTTTCTTGGAGGGTTTATGAGAAGAAAAGACGAATCAAAAAAGAGTGTGATACTTGATTTCATCGACGAGTATTACAACGAATATAACGAGATCCCTGCCGTAAGAACAATCGCAGAGGGCACGGGAATTGCTTTAGCAACCGTGCATCGTTATCTGCTGTCGCTCAAAGAAAGCGGCGAACTTGAATACAACGGTCGCAAGTCGATCTCCACCAAGCGCATTGATTTGGAATCGCGTCACGCTTCTGCTCCCGTTCTCGGTTACGTCCGCTGCGGCGAAGGCGAAGAAGAAACAGAGGAAGTCATCGAGTATATCCGTCTCCCCGAAAGCTTAGTTGGCACGGGAGAATTCTTTGTACTGATAGCAAAGGGTGATTCTATGGTGGATGCAGGCGTTAATGAGGGTGACTATGTCGTTATCCGAAAGCAGAATACCGCTAATGAAGGAGATTATGTTGTTGCACTATATGAGGGACTTAACAATCTGAAAGAGCTTGCACGTGGTGATAACGGCAGATACATTCTCCGATCTTGTAATGAGGATAAGGCGACCTATCCCGATATCTACCCAAACGATTTGAGAATACAAGGGGTAGCCGTTTGTGTAATGCATAAATTATTAAGGAGGTAAAAACTATTGGCTGAAGAAAGAACTATTCAACAAAATGCGGATGAATTGGTCACCGCACTTGTAAATACAATCGGTAACGGATCTGTGCAGGAAGTAGTTGATAAGAATCGCGACGATGCGCTCGATATATCAAACATTGCGGTCAACCTTCCTCTCAAAGAAATGCCACCCGAAGTGGTAAAATATCTCAAAGACCTCGTACAAACCGTTAAAGGAACAAGTATGGATACACGCCACGATTTGAGCTTGGCATTCCCTCCCTCTCATTTTTCGGGCGAAGATAATCCGCTGATGCTTTTCTACAAAGCGTTTTACGACACCGTTACTTATTATACTACACTTATTCAAAGTGTTCCCGAGGTTCGCGACGCGCTGATAAGGGCAATGGCAGATAAGGGGTATAACGAGGATAATATCGATGAGTTTCTAAAGCGGGAGTGGGACATCAACGCCTATTTGATGAACTTGCCTCAGATTGCGGAGATTTTCAAAGAGTTACCAGACTATTCCGATTACAACCACGGAAAGCCTAATAATTATTCTCTACAAAATGCGAAACGTAAAATTGAACATATGAGTGGCGGTCAACTTGTTGAGAAAGTATCAATTGAGCGTGGCGGTCCTAAGGATGCAAGCGGACAGTATACGCCCTATCCTTTGGACGACGAAACCGACGTTACTACGGAAGTCATCGACAAAATATATCTTGAACAATGTCTTGCTCTGCTTTCACCCGAAGACCGTGAGCTCTTGGTACGTCACGCCAACGGCGAAACTTATACCGCGCTTGCCAAAGACTACGGATATGCCAATGCAAGCGGTGTCAGAAAACGTATTGAGAGAATTAAAAAACAGATAACTAATGCATTTGCTGAATAGGAGATAGACATGACAATTAATAGTATTAGTAGTGATGTAAAATTCCCGGATATGGAATTTTATAATATGAGCACCCCCGGTGAGATGGCATTATACCTTGCTCACTGTGATTTTTATCCATTCCAAAGCGTTTTGAGAAACAATCAACTTGCGTTAGATGCACTATCTCAAGGATATCGAGAAATGCTACAAAAGGCACAAGCCAGCGATGATTTTTACACAGAATCTTTTGCTATGACAAGTGGTACATTACACAATTCTCGTGTCAGTTTGCTAACTTATTATTCGTTAGTTTTGACTATGGTGTCCATCTTGGAAGAATCAGTAAATACATTGTGTAGAGTATACTACAATATGCTAACGCTGAAAAAACAGCTTAGTGATATAAAGGGGCGAGGATTAGAGCGTGCAGCAGAATACTTAAAAAAAGAAGTAGGCATTGAAGGTTTTACCTCAGACCCCCAATGGGAATATATTACAACTATTCGTGATGCAAGAAATATGATTGTTCATAACGGCGGACGAGTAATCAAAGATTTTGATAAATTTGATAAATTCAAAATTGGATATAGAGAAGAAGACCACCAATTATATTTTGAATACAGCGATATTGAAAAAATGTATAATGCCATTCTTGAATATATTGATAGAGCTTTTAGACTTGTTCCTACAAAAAAATAATTTTCGCACATTTGCGAGATTTTCATCACTGTGTTAAAATGAGAGCGAAAGGGGTGATTCTATGACAGGCGTTATTTATGCACGATATTCCTCGGACAACCAACGCGAAGAATCGATAGAAGGTCAGCTTCGTGAATGCACGGCGTTTGCACAAAAGAACGATATAACGATCATTGAGCATTATATAGACAGAGCATATTCTGCCAAGACAGACAACCGTCCCGAGTTTCAAAGAATGATACGCGAGAGCGCGCGGAAAGCATATGATGTGGTAATCGTATGGAAACTTGACAGATTTTCGAGAAACCGTTTCGACTCTGCAAAATACAAAGCTGCATTGAAAAAGAACAAGATTCGCGTTATTTCCGCCACAGAAGCGATCTCCGATGGAGCAGAAGGTATTATTCTTGAATCCGTGTTGGAAGGCATGGCAGAATACTATTCAGCAGATCTTTCGGAAAAGGTTACAAGAGGTCATACTGAAAACGCCCTCAAATGTCAGTTCAACGGCAGTGTTGTTCCTTACGGATACGTTATCGACAAGGAGAAGCATTATCAACTTGATCCCGAGAAAGCACCTATCGTTCTTGAAATCTTCAAACGATACACAAGCGGCGAAACGATTACCGCTATTACAAAAGATCTTAATGCAAGGGGACTAAGAACAGCTAAAGGAAATGAATTCAACAAGAACAGCCTTCACCATATGTTGAAAAATCGTAATTATATCGGTGAATATCGCTACAAGGATTTCGTTACACCCGGTGGAGTGCCTGCTATAGTTCCCGAGGATATCTTCAATCGCGCGGTTTCCCTTATGGAAAGCAACAAACACGCGCCTGCGCGTAAGAAAGCCAAAGAGGATTACCTGCTAACAACCAAGCTTTTCTGCGGGAATTGCCTTGCTATGATGATTGGCGAAAGTGGTCAGAAAAGCAACGGGAATATTTATCGTTATTACAAATGCGCGGGTGCCAAGAAGCACGTTTGCGATAAGAAAACCGTTCGCAAAGAATGGATAGAGGATATCGCGTTACAGTTAACGATGAAGATATTGATGAGCGATGAGGACCTTCAAAAGATCGCTGATAGAATTATGGAGCTTCAAAAGACAGAAAACATGATGATACCTGTGTTGGAACGTCAATTAGAGGCTGTCCGCGCTTCTATCGATAATATTCTTAAAGCCATTGAGATGGGTGTTTGCACTCGTTCAACCAAAACGCGCCTCGAAGAACTTGAGACGGAGGAAGAACGGATTAAGGGCGATATTTGCCGTGAGCAGTTGGATTCCCGACTTGTCACCGAAGATCAGATTTGGTATATCTTTGATAAATTCCGCCAAATGGATTTATCAATGCCCAAGCAACGCCAACGTCTGCTTGACAGTTTTCTGCAATCAATCGTTCTTTTTGATGATAAACTTATTATCTCGTTTAATTATCGTAGTCAACCCGTTACCATTATGCTCGATCAGTTGGTCGATTTTATTAACGGAAGCGGTTCGGATTTGGTAAGCGCTGCTTCACCAAAACAAAACAGGAGCACTTTGTGCTCCTGTTTTGTTTTGGTGACCCATGTTCGTCAAGACAAGCCCGCAAAATGCGCAGCATTTTGCAAATTGGCGCTTTGCGCCAATTTTTTCGATAGCCGCAATAGCGGCGTCCCGTACGGGCAGGAGCACAAAGTGCTCCTGTTTTGTTTTGATAACCCAGTCACCGAAGAAGAACCACACGTTGCCCGCCGAAGCGGTCAACTTACCGAGTTTTGCTTCGCAAAACATCGCCTCAATTTGCGAAGCAATTTCACAGCGTGTGCGCAGGGAAGAAGAACGCGTGCAGAGAATAATGGCGCACACGGCGGTTCAGATTCCCGTACGTGTCAGATCTGTGTCACTGTCACAATCCAAAGATACCGCCGAAAGAGACCAAACGGTCACTCTCGGCGGTAAAACTGTTTATTCATAATCGCCCGGGTTTTCAGCGAATTTTTCCGCATCCTGTGCGTAATAATAGTCGTTTGCTGCCTCATTTGATGCATTGACTCTCTCTACCAATCCTTCTTCGTAGATGTCGGAATAAAGAAAATCCATTACTTCAACTCGCCCGTATTTATAAAGACTTCCCTCGGTTTGGGGATATTCGAGAACGCAATCAATGGCGTAGAATCCAACTCCCGCACTGTCAAAGCATTTGCGTACTTCAAGAAGCATCTTTGCTAAACGATCTGCCGATACGGTATTATCGGCTATATACACGGTTAATTTTCCTGATTTTGATCCAAGCTCGTTTACATTGTAATAGGCATCAAGTGTCAGCTCATCAGTTATGAGGGCATATTCCGGATAGTCTAATGCATCCTTGAACTCCATGGGAACAAATATAAGCTCACCGTATCCGATATGCGCGTTATATGGAAAAGCATTACTGTCAAATATGGTATCAACCGCTTTGCGATAATCTGCGCCGAGTCTGTCTGCGGTATTCCAGCCGTTTGTTACGCTGTTGTCATAATCATCATCCTGCAGCTTGCCAAATCCATTGATCAAAAGTGTAAAATGGGTGTCAATGCTGCTCGGAGATGATATATAAGCGTGATAATAACAGTCTTTAAAGCTGTAGGTTACTCGTTCAAGCTCATAGTCTTTGTCGCCATACGTTTCTTTGATATATTTTTCGGCGGTATTTTGTGCCAATGCTTTGGATATAGGATTGCCGATAAGCGAGTTGGCAAACATACATACGCCTACGATCAGAGCAGCTGCTAAAATAAAGGCAGCTATTTTTAATATTTTTTTCTTCATTTGTTGTTCTCCTTTCTGAATGCAAAATGCAAAAGAAATGCGATTGCAATGCCTACAAGTACAAATATGCTGTAGATCAATGTCCACATAAGGGCAGAGTAAAAATCAAGCTCAACTAACTTGAACAGGCAAATAAACATATCAATAATCAAAAGAAGTATGGGCATCTTGTATATTGCTTTCCATCGGAATACGTAATATCCGAATATGCCGACAACAGGCATAATCAAGCTGTTATACATCAGATTTTCTCCGCCCGTCCATCCAAATCCAAGAAAGATCAAAAATATTAGAGCTGAATAGGCGATCGAATAAAATTGTCTGTTCATTCGCTTCATCATTTTCTTGAAAGGCTTTGCGCTATCAGCGCTCGGCGCAGGGGTGTTTTCAATTGCCGTAAGACCTGCGCCATCTTTCAAATTTGTAAGTTCGACTTGACATTCGGAACAGTTTTCCAAATGCTTGCTTATATAATGTGCCGTTTGCTCGCTCACCATATTCTCAACGTAAAGCGGAAGCAGGTCTCTGACAATGCTGCAATCATTTTTCACGGTTTTCTTCCTCCAATCTTTGTTTAATAATTTTTCGCGCTCGATGATAGGTGACACAAGCCCAATTTTCGGTCTTGCCGAAGATATCGGCGATCTGCTTGAATGAGAGCTCTGCATATACTCGCCACATAAAAACTTCCTTGTACGGCTCGCTCACATCGTGCAGTATTTTTTGTATGCGCTCTATCTCATCTCGCTTAGCATATTCGTCAGCCACGCCCGGGGACCGATCGGGTATCTCCAGCATTTCGGCTTTGTCAATGTGTTCCGTTCTGTTGCTTTTTTTTATGTATGAATAATAGCAGTTTTTGGCTATTTGACACAGCCAGACGCGCACGTCGCAATCACCGCGAAAGCTATCGATGGACTTCATAGCTTTGAAAAAGGTATCGCTTGTTATTTCTTCGGCAATATGCTCGTTGCCCGAAAGCCGCAGAATATACAAATAAACATCGTTGAAATATGTGGTGTACAGTTGCTCAAAATCCGTCACTCTATCACCTCCTTCACCTATAAGACTCCGAAGAAAAGAAAATCTTACAAACTTTTTTATAATTATATCATATTTTTTTTAAAATTGCGTGAAAACACGAAAAAAGGTGCCGCATAACGCAACACCTTTGGCTGATTGAGGTTGTATTACAGTAATCCGCACTCAAAAAAAGCATTTTTAGTATCCGGTGCCTTGTAAGCTTGTTCGCTCCAGGGAAACCTTATTTCGTACAGCTTTGTTTCAAAGCTGATGCTGGGCAGCTTGTCAAGCATTGGCGCGGCAAAGTGATCCCGCGGCAGACCTATAACAAACATACCGTATCTTTTGGCGATCTCGCGCTTGATCTCGTTGAGAAAAACGCGGTAATAATATTCGCTGTCGTCTTGGCATATGAAAAACGCAAGCATCGGGAACTCAAGCGGTTTATTTTGCTTTGGAAGCTTGATATAGCCAAGCGCGGACAGCAAGGGATTGAAAACACGCGCGAGCTTCATGATGCTTCCGTACCTTTTTACAATATACTGCTTATAATCTGTTTGGTTCCAGAGAGCGGCGGCGGCGACGATGCTTGCGCCGTCTTTGAGCAGATAAAAGTCTTGTGTCTTGAGGCCATGAAACTGCTCGATAGAACGGACAACAGGGAACATATCTCTTTTTTTGCCCTCGGCATTCAAAAAATCGATAAGTTCTACGGTGTCGTCTTGCGTTGCCCGGCGGAACGTAAGGCTGTTCTTGGGTGTTTTTATTTTGACAGCAGGATTTATGATATATGTTTTGTATCCGGATATAGGGGTCATGGAGATCACTCGGCGGCTGCTTTCAAACATTTTCTGTGCGTCAACATTGTCGGACACAACAGAGCAGTAATAAAAGTCAACTCCGTCCTGCTGCAGGTCGCGTATAAAGCCGGCGCCAAATCCAACGCCGCCCTCATATGCCGCATCCTTTTTAAGACCGCATACGTATGCCGCGCGGCACGCTTCGCCGCCGATATATACCTCTCGCACAATCTTAGCGCAGGTGCCTACAGTCCTGCCTTGCTTTTTTGAAACAAAGACCGTAGTCTGTCCGTCCTCTTTCATATAAGATTCATACGCATCGGGGCGGCGTGTGTATATCAGCTCTATTTGCCCTTTGGCGGCAGAGCTTTCGAGTATGCGCAGTATTTCTGCACCGTCCTCTTGTGTGGCGTGATATTTTGACGTGATCATTTTTTGTTTTCTTCGAGGTTTTCGCCTATGGGTATGCCGGCACGTTTGTCAACTTCAAAGTGAAAAAGGATGTTTATGAACCAATATGCCAGATTTATCATAAAACGGCGGGAGCGCTTAAACATAGTTCTTCCGCGCTTGAAGATAGAACCGAAACGGAAAAATTCTTTTTTGTATTGCTTACAGAAGATACGCAGCGATTCAGGGGTCAACTGTTTGGGCGTGAAGGTGATGGTACCGAAGGTGTAGCCGCTCTCAAGCCACCAGTTTTCCGAAATAAGGCGTTCGTCTGCCTTGAAGGCGTCATATGTCTTGGTGTTAGGGAAGATCAGAAGGTGGTTGAACGCTACGACAAAGAATTGATGCTTTTGGCAAAATTCAAGTGTTGCCTTGAAGGTGTCCTCGTTGTCAGAGTCAAAACCGAAAACAAAACTTGCGTAAATGCCGATACCTGCGTCATGTATCTTGCTGATAAGTGCGTCTCGCTCGCCGAGGCGTTCCGTCCAGCCCTTGTTCATCTGTTTCAGGTTGTCACTCTCAATAGATTCAAAGCCGATGAGCACCATTTCACAGCCGCTTTCTTTCATAAGACGCAGCATTTCTTCATCTCTGGCGATGTCAAGCGTGATCTGGGTCGTCCATATGATGTTGATCTTTTTCAGCTCCCGGAAAAGCTCACGCGCAAATGCCTTGTCCGAGAATATGCTGTCGTCCACAAAGAAAAATATCTTGTGGTTACAAGCCTTGATCTCGGCGATAATGTCCGAAACCTCGCGGTGTATGTAGTGCTGATGATAATAGCCCGCAATGGAGCAAAACTCGCAGTTGTGATAACAGCCGCGCCCCGTTTCCACAAGAGATACGGGAAGATACTTTTTTATTTTATCGGCGTAAATGCTTCTGTCCGGCATTTTGTAAGCAATGCAAGCACCGCCGTCATAACGCTTTTTTAAAGTGTCTGACTCAAGGTCGGCAAGCACTGAGGCGATGAGGCGATCGGCATTGCCCACCATAATGGAGTCGGCATGTTCCATTGCTTCTTCGGGACAGAGCGTGACGTGATAGCCGCCCATAATGACTTTTTTACCGCGCTTCTGAAATTCCGACGCGATAAAATAAGCTCGCTTGGCGGTGTATGTTTCCACTGTTATAAAAACAATATCTGTTTCAGTGTCATAATTGATGCGTTCGATTCTGTCGTCATAAAACTCTCGCTCAAACTTATCGGGGATCATGGAGTTGAGTACAGCGATGGTGAGCGGCTCCATAAGCCAGCTTCGCAGGTATTTTTGTCCCGCCTTTTTGCCGATCGCGGGAAGTATAAAGGTTATTTTCATTCAATTTCTCCTTCGTCCTTTTCCCGACAGCCGAAGGTCATTCCTTGTTTTTCGAACACCTCTCTGCGGAATACGGGATTGTAGATTATATATGTGAAAAAACGAATCGGATTGCGTAAATTGGTTCGTGGCTCAAACAGTCGATATATTACCGACGAGATGCTGTTAAAATGTTTTCTGCAGTAATATGCCGCTTCGGTAAGCTGGGGGGCGGTCATGTTGGACGGCACGAATGCGGCGTAATTGAAGCGGTATTCGGGATGCAACCACCATTTTCCGTCGTAAAGCAAACGTCCCTCTGCCGCCAGTTGATCATAGAGCGCCGTTCCGGGGTAGGGCATCAGAATGTTGTATGCCGAGAAACAGAATTTGTTTTTCAGCGCAAACTTATAGGTTGCTTTGATGCTTTCGGGTGTATCGGTGTCATGTCCTACGGTGAATGCAGCCCATGTTTGCAGTCCGTATTTTCTCAGCTTTTTTATGGCGTCCTTATACTGATCCTGCACAAATTTTTTGTTTACGCCCTTGCCCATGGTATTTATGCTGTCCGCTCTGATAGATTCAAATCCTATGACATGTCCCAAGCATCCGCTTTTGACCATAAGTTTCATTAGTTCATCGTCTTCCAGCATATCGATACTGCCTTGACTTACCCATTTTATTTTTAGCGGTATCAGTCTTTTAAACAGCTCTTTGGCCTTTTGCTTGTTTCCGACAATATTGTCATCAACAAAAAATATCAGCTTTCTTTTCTGGCTGCGTATTTCGCTGATCACCTCGTCTATATCACGGCAAAAATGCTTTTGCTTGAAATAAACACTTGAGGCGCAGTATTTGCAGCTGTAACGGCAGCCGCGGCTGAACTGCATGAGTGTTATCGGCATATATTTTTTGCCTTCAAATATATCTCGGCGTGTTATTACGCCTTTTTGCGGAATCAAGACAGGATCGCAATGATATTCCGATTTCAGCTTGCCTTGGCGGACATCCTCGATCATCTCGCCCCATTTATCCTCGGCATCACCTATCATGATGCTGTCGCAGTGTTGCTTTACTTCCTCGGGAATAAGCGTAACATGCATTCCGCCCATTATGACCTGTCTGCCGCGCTTTCTGTATTCTTCGCTTATTTCATACGCGCGTCGAGCTGTAAAAGTCTCTACCGTGATGGCAACAAGATCGGTCGGTTCGTCGTAGGGGATAGACTCCAATCTGTCATCATACATTACGACGTCTACATCGGACGGCGTGAGTGCGGCAAGTATTCCAAGCTGTAACGGCTCCATGCTGGCATTGTCAACATAAAGACTGTGCTCACGTCTTCCTATATTTGGCTTTATCAGTGTTATCTTCATGATGTGGCTCCCGTGCATTTTTGATCGTTGTGATCTTCACCGCCAAGCACCTTGTCCTGCTTGCGATGAATCTCTTTTCTTGAAATAAGATTAAGTGCTAAAAACATAATGGCGTTAAATGGGGACAGATGAATTCGGTTGCCAAAAAGACGCTTGAAAATATTTTTATACGAATTAAAGCTGAAGCGCGCGTTTTTGCATCCTCCATAAAGATCGCGGGGTGTCATATTTTCGGGATAAAACACCGTGTCTCCGTATCTGTAGCCCGGCTCCAGCCACCATTTTTCATAGATGAGCTTGTTTTGCGCTTTAAGCCTTTCGTATAGCGCAGTGTCGGGAAAGGGAATAAGAGGATTGAAGTTTGCCACCGCAAAATTATGCTTCAATGCGAATTCCAGCGTTTCGTCTATTGAGCGGCGCGTGTCGTGATCATAGCCAAGCACAAAGGTGGCGTAGATCATAAGACCGTGACGGTATATATTTTGTATCGCTTTTTCATATGTCTCAATGCGCAAATTGGCGCGTTTGTTCATAAGCTTGAGATTATCGGGATCTAAGGATTCAAAGCCTATCAGAACAAGAACACAGCCGCTTTTTTTCATAGCTGTCAGAAGGGTATCGTTCATCGCTACGTCCATGCTTATCTGACACGCCCACTTCTTTTTGAGCGGTCTTATGGCATCAAACAAAGCAAGCGCCGAGGCTTCATTCAAAAAAATGTTGTCGTCAATGAAAAACAGTATTTTTTCTTTTATTCCGCGTATTTCTTCAACGACGGTCTGTATGTCCTTTTGACGCACACCGCATTTGTAAAATTGACTTATCGAGCAAAAATCACAGTGAAATTTGCATCCTCTTGAAAACTGAACAAGTCCGATGGCGTTATATTTTTTGCCGCGGAAGGCGGGGCTGTTAAAATCAAGACGCAGAAGAGACTGCTTGTGCGACGACATGTATTTTCGTTTTGGAGCAGATTGCTTCAAGTCCGCGAGATACTCGGGCCACGTATCCTCGGCGTCGCCGATCAGCACGGTATCGCAGTGCTCCAACGCTTCCTCAGGCAATGCCGTTGGGTGAAATCCGCCCATTACAATTTGGTTGTTGGGAGTCTTATACTTCTTCGCCAGGTCATATGCGTGCTTGGCGGCAAATGTTTCGACTGACAGCGCGATCACGTCCGAGTCAATGATATCGGGCAGTGTCTCAATGCGCTCGTCAAAGTATTCTACGGTTACATCCGAGGGGGTGACAGCATGAAATACCGCAAAGATCAGCGGTTTCATTGCGTCACTTCCTTTGCCCTCGAGCATACTGACTTTAATTAACGTAACTTTCATTTTATTCTACCCCAAGGTATTTAAAGCCCAGGTTTGCGCCCAGACATATGAATTTCTCGCGGAGACTTTGGTTGGGTGTGTTTTTGACGCGCTTGAATATGTTTTTAAAGGAATACGTTTGCTTCCAGACGGTCCTGTATATCTGATCAAGGCGCTGAGGCGGCATGTTTTGCGGCATAAACACTGTTTCGTGTTGGTTATATTTTGACCAATCCCGTGTTATGATGCGCCCCTCGTCCTCCAGACGTCGGAATAGCGGTGAGTTGGGCACAGGCGTAAGAATGGCAAATCTTGCAAGATTCAAGTTAAGATAATTGATCTGTTCGGGCAAAGATAACAGCTCCTGCTCGGTATCACCGTCCATCCCGAGAATAAAGCAGCCGTTTACGCTTATGCCGTAGCTTTGCATTATGGCAATGGCTTGCTTGTAGTTGCTTGGATCGTTGAAGCCTTTGTTTGATGTATCAAGTGTATTTCGATTCATTGATTCAAGACCGACCAGCAGTCCCGCACAACCGCTTTGCTGTGCGGCGCGCATCAATTCTTGGTCAAATGCCGAGGCTATCGTGGCAGACCCTACCCACCGTATATTCAGCTTGGCAAGCTGCTTCATAAGAGCTATGGAATATTCGCGGTCACCGAAAAAGTTAGGGTCAAAAAAGACCAGCATACGAGTATTCAGAGCTTTGATCTCATTTATAACGTTTTCAACAGGACGGGCACTGCAAGTTCTCCACATTTTGCTTATAGCGCAAAATTCGCAATTATTCGGACAGCCTCGATTTGCGATAACGGCAGGATATTTCAGATATTTTTTGCGAGGTATGGCGCGTCTGTCGGGCGGTACTATATCAGCGCCGTTTACGTGCTGTCGGTCGTAAAGCGGCTTTGGACAGCCGGCGGCGAAATCCTTCAAAAACTGCGGCCATGAGTACTCTGCCGCGCCCACTATCACGGTGTCAGCATGCTGCGCTGCTTCCTCGGGCATATGAGTGGGATGGTATCCGCCCATGACAATATACGAACCCTGCTGCCTGAAATGTTGTGCTATTTTGTATGCTCTCGGCGCGTTTGATGTCAACACGCTGAGCGCGACGATGTCGTATTTCTGATGTTTCAGCGGATAATTACCCTGTATTTCGTCGTATGTATCAACACTTGCGTCGATTTCTTGCGGAATCAACGCAAGCAGTGTAGCCAACGTCAGCGGAGCATATGTTATAAGACCCGATAGCCGCGCGCGATAGCTTTTGTCATCGGCGTGCCACGGCTGTAATAATAAAATCTTCATAATAGCGACTCCGGATGTGTTATACTGTAGGGATATCCGAATTGTCCGACATAACGTCGGCGCCGAATATCTCAAATTCCTTTGCGTATTTCCTGTAACCAATATTAACTAACATATAGATGCTTTTGACGGTCTTTGGCTTGGTAAGGTCAAGACGCTTCCAAATGTTTTTCCACGAATAGGTTTGCTTCCATGCCCACGCAATTCCTGCTTCAAGCTGTTCTTTTGTCATTTGCTTGGGCTGATAAACGCAATGCTCTACGTCATACATGGCAAAATCGTGCTCTATGATGCGCCCCTCGGCTTCAAGCTCACGGTAAAACTCGGTTCCGGGGAAAGGAGTAATGATAGAAAAACGGGGCAGGTCGATCTTGGCTTCAAGGCACAGGTCTACGGTTCGACGGAACACGTCGGGTCCGTCCTCGTCGGCACCAAAGGCAAAGCACCCCATGACCATAATGCCCTTGCGGTGTAGCTTATCCATAAGCGATTTATATTCCTCTACGTGATTGACGCCCTTATTTATGCCTGCCTGGGTCTCTTGATTGACCGACTCGAAGCCGATGAGCAGTCCTTTACATCCGCTTTTTTGGAATACATCAAGCAGCTCGTCATTGTGACCGATGGCAGTTGTAGTCAGACCCATCCACCACTTTTTCAGCGGGATCATGGCAGTAAAAAGCTCTTTGGCGTATTTTACGTCGGCTATCAGGTTGACATCGGGGAAAATGACCTCTTTACCCTTGAACGATTTTATCTCGGCGATCACGTCCTCCACGGGACGGGTGATGACTCGTTTGCCGAATGCGGCAGGATACGCGCAAAATGTACAGGTATGGTTACAACCTCGCACAGCCTCCACCGTGTTCAGCGTTATGTACTTTTTCTTTTTCAGAAGGTCCTTGCGGGGGAGTGGGCGGTTGGCAATATCGGCGCAGCCGTCGCCGTAATAGAACGGCTTTAAGCAGCCATTATTTATGTCGAGAAGTGCCTCGGGAAATGTTTTCTCACCAAGACCCAGTAAAACAGCGTCTGCGTGCTGTGCCGCCTCGTCGGGGCAAAGTGAGGGATGAACACCGCCGAGAAGGACGGTCTTTCCAAGACTTCTGAAATAGTCGGCGAATTTGTAGCATCTTGAGGATGTACCCGTGATACAGGTAATGGCGATCACGTCGGCATCGGTATCAAGGGGGATAGCCTCGGCGGTTTCGTCATATATTTCAACTTCGGCACCAAGCTCCGTCGGCACCAGCGCGGCAAGCAGCGCCAATGTGATAGGTGCGTAGTGCAGACCCTTGTGGAACATTCCGTTATATCTGTGCATAGCGCCGGCGGGGGAAAGTAATGAGATTTTCACAGTGAGCTCCTTTCTCCGATCAATCAATCGGAATAAACGAGGAAATTGCCATAAATATAATGGCTACGGCAACCAGTGTTATCATAATCTTGTTTCCCGAGCATTTACCCAACAAAAGCGCTTGTTTGGGGGATTTAACTGCATTGTAATAAGCAGGGAGAACAACAATAACTAAAATGATGGAAAGCGCGCCCGCGCCGATCTGAACGTAATCAAGTACGCCCAGGGGAAGAAATACGGCGATCAGCAACGCGGGAACGGTTGCGATAAACCAAGAAATTCTTGTGGAGAGTCCGAATTGCCCACCAACGACATCCGCAAACGCAAACCCGCTTGACCAGAAAGATGTGAACATGGCAAGCAGCACGAGCACAGAGCAGAGAATTCGGACAAAAGGTATTCCAATGCCGTTTGAAAGACCAATTGTGGCAATTTCGGTAACAGTGTCCGAGCCGAGAATGACTGCCACTGTAAACGCCACTGTTATCAGCGCGTTGAGGCTGAGTCCGCCGATGACGGCTTTGGTGGTAAGCTGCTTTTTTTCAATGTGGTTGCAGACCTGTATAATGGAAAAAATAGCTGAAAACGCAAACATAAACAAGCCATATACGGCAAATACCGTGCTTGGTGCACCAAAGGAAAAATTCAGCGAACCCTTTACATCAAGGCAGGACAGGATCATCAGCACGGCTACGGCGCATCCGATCAGTATCATAGAGAGCTTTTCGCCTATTCCCATACCCTTGACGCCAAAAATTATCACAACGGAAGCAAGCACATAGAATATGATTTTTGTAACCGTATCGCTAACGCCTGTCAGGTCTGCCAGAACATTGCCTGCGCAAAGTATATAGACTACCAGATTTTCGAGCAAAAGTAAGACAAGCAAAACAAGAAAAGTAATATTAAGCGCTTTTTTGCCTTTCCCGTAAAACAGATGCTCGTCAAGAATGGCAAGAAGATCGTCCGGCTTTTTGGAATTGCGAGTGAGGTCTGCTATGATCAGGTACATAACAGCACTTACCGCGTAAGCAAGCACAAGAGCAGTAATCGTGCCGAAAACGCCGATCTTATTTATTGCGTAGGGAATTGTCAAGATACCCGTACCGACTCCGGCGCCGGCTACCAGCATCAAAGATTCTATAAAAGTGAGTTTTTTGTTTTTCATAAGTCACCTTTAATAATAAGTAGTATTGACTTATTATAACATAAAGTAATAAGTTTGTCTATACCAATATATAAGCAGACGCGACGCCGACCTTGACAAAACGGGAAGAGTAAGATATAATTGTTTAAAAACCACACCTTGGAGGCACCGAAATGAACGAGGATATTTTAGCGCTTGCAGGTAAGCTTGATGCTACCGAGATAACCGATATAACGCAAGAGAATAATTACACCACGGCAGGCGGCAAGGTATTACCGCCGTTTTTAAGAATTAAATTGGTTTCAAGGCCGACGGATAAATCATATATTCGCTACGAATTGTGGTTGCCCGAGAAGTGGAACGGTATTTTTCTCGGCACGGGTAACGGCGGCATGGCGGGTATTATGCGCTATGAAAAGCTTGAGCACGGTGTCTGGTGGGGATGTGCTACCGCCCATACCGACATGGGTACGTCTGACGGCGTGCGCCGCGGCGCTCTTTGCCGCCGTGTGCACGAGGATTTCGGCTGGCGCTCCACATACATAATGACGGTCAACTGTAAATACCTGACCGAGCAGCATTACGGTAAAAAAATAAATAAGTCATATTTTATTGGCGGCTCGACGGGCGGTCAGCAGGCACTTACACTGGCTCAGCGCTTTCCCGAGCAATATGACGGCATCGTAGCAGGCGTGCCCGTTACCGACAGATTGCATTTGCATACCTACTTTTTATGGAGCTATAATAAGCTTCACGATGCGAACGGTAGGGCGCTGTTCGTCCCAGAGGATATACCGGCTATTACCGCCAAGGCTGTTGAGTATTGCCATATAGTGAACAAGGTGCCGCAGAGTGAAAATTTTATTACGGATTCTTACGTATCATGGGAGTTTGTGGATGGCTTTATAGACTATCTGTCACACAGCGAGCTTGGACTAAGCGAGGCTCAACTAAAGGCTCTGGAGGATGTATACAAGGGTCCTGTGGACAGCAAAACGGGTGAGCAGATATACTGCGGTATGCCGCTGGGGTCTGAGAGCAATAAACACGGCATGATTAACATGCTTGGCGATAAATGCCCCTTCTTTTTTATATTCCCGTGGTGCTTTGGCGAGGGATATCGTGAATCGGACTTTGACTTTTCCGACGATATGAGAGCGCTTGACGCCGCCCTTGCCCATGATCTCAATGCGATGGATCCCGACCTTACAGCGTTCTTCGGTAGGGGAGGCAAGCTGTTTATGTATGCCGCAAGCGCGGATCCCTGTGTTCCGTATCCGCCGACACTGAAGTATTTCAGGCGAGTCATCGAAAAGTGCGGCAAGGGCGCGGTTCAGGACAGTATGAGATTTTTCATCATTCCCGGACAGGACCACAGCGCCGGTATAACTAAATACGGCGCGGCGGTAATGAACGGCGACATTACCGTAAAAAACAATCTGCATATCATACGCAGATGGTGCGAGCAGGGAATCGCTCCCCACAGCTTTGACGTTCTGACTCCCAACGGCGGAGATACGTTTATTACAAAGCGCATATTTGCGGTAGAATGAATAAAAATGGTACACTTATAAGTGTACCGTTTTTATTATTACATTTGCTCAAACATCATTCCGAGCATATAGTACTCCGAAAAAACGGGGCTTGTTGAAAGCTCCAGCGTATCGGCATTGTTTGCCAGCCGCGATGCGGTGGCTCGCATATCAGTGTTCAGCAACAGCATAGACGCACCGCTAAGCGCTGCGTTACCTACCGTTTGGCTGTTATTTGCAAGCTCTTCGGGCAAAAGACCGATCTTGGCGGCGTTTTTCTTGTCCAGATAATTGCCAAATCCGCCCGCGATGTAAAGTGTGGCAATGTCGGAGGACTCAAGCCCCGCGCTCTTGATAAGCGTCAAAAGCCCAGCGCATATGGCGCTTTTGGCGAGCTGGAGCATACGTATGTCGCTCTGTATCAATCTGACGGGCGCTTTTATCATAAAGGGTTCGTACTCCATAGCGCCCGTTTCGTCAAGTATTTCGGCGTCCAGCATATATGCCACAGCATCCACAAGACCGCTTCCGCATATGCCTATAGGGGCACTTTCGCCGATGGCGTGAGCGTTCAGCTTGCCGTCGGCAAATGTTACTTTATCAACAGCGCCTGTCTCGCCTCGCATACCCATAGATATGCCCACACCCTCAAATGCGGGACCTGCGGCAGTGGAGCAGACAGTCAGATGTGTGGCGTGCCACAGTGCCATCTCGCCGTTGGTGCCGATATCCACCAGCATGGTGTTATTGTGTTCACACAGCTTTGTCGCAAGCAACGCGCAAACCGTGTCCGCGCCCACAAATGCCGAGATGCAGGGGGGCAGATATATTTCTGTATCGGGATGCAAAGCTGACAAGTCGAGCTTACTTGCCTCAAGCAACTCTCCGAAAAGTCTTTCAACTCGGAACGGTGCGTGGGAGAAGGACTCTGTGTCCTGCTCGGTGAGCAGGGAAAGCATCACTGTATTTCCGGTTATAACGACACTTTGTATACTTTGTGAGTCAATTTGAGCACCTGCCGCAAGATTGCTAATGATATTATCTATATCTGTCCTGACGGCGGTAGCGAGCTCGCTTGCTTTTCCGCCAATGGCGGCTTCGATTCTCGATATGACGTCGGCACCCCACGCGGACTGTGAATTGAGACATGTGGCTTCGGCAAGCATATTGCCGCCGGCGTCATAAAGACGGGCGGCGAGCGTGGTTGTGCCGATGTCAATTGCTACGCCGTAGTCTGAAAATGAAGCGTGTAGTTCAAAGTCAAGCTCAGCGCCGGATGTAACTATCTGTGCGTTTTTCGACTGCGTGGTGGTTTTGACCACACAATCGCCGCAGGCGTAAGTCAGGCAGGCAAGACGAATGCCGCGAGCAAGCTCATCATTTGATAATAGTTTGCGTTCCGTTTCACATGGGTCTGAAAGAGCACCTTTGGCAATGATCTTGCACTTGCCGCATTTGCCGTGGCCGCCGCAAGGTTGCTCCCCCTTTATTATTTCGGCGAGCGTCCTGCCCGAGGGGCAGGTGCGTCGCTCGCCGTTTACTGTAACGTTTATATTGTCGTTCATTTTTGCACTCCGTCATCAAGTGAGAAGAGAACAGCGCCGAAATATGTGACGGTGTTCTGACCGTTGATATATTTCATGCCCGATACGGCGGCAAGACGGGAGACGTTGATGCCGTAGGCTTCAAGCGACGCCATAGCAAGCTCGGGATAGCGGCAAGGCTCACCCGTACGCTTGGCGCAGGTCTTACATACTCCGCAACCGCCCGCACCGAGGTGCAACGCTTTTGATATGTTGAGGCTGTCAAATGTTTTACGGAGTTCTTGTGAAAGCGGATAAAAACGCTTTTTTGCCAACACCATCCCCTCAAAATCATAGCTGTCCTCAAGCTCTGAAACCGTCTGATACACAAGCGCATAGCGGTAGTTTCCGACCACTTGCATAAGCTCATCTATATCGCCGATGTCGGGTGGACACATATAACATTTGCCGTACACGCCGCAGGCGTTGGACTCGCATAGGGTGCGAAAGCTGCGGTCGGTTTCTATTTTATCGGCGTCTATTACGGTTGCTTTGTACGCGCCGGTGTTCAGCGCAGCGTCGATAAGCAGTTGAAATGTGTTATTCTTGTTTTCCATAATATTCTTTCCATGCGGCAAAAAACGCATCAATGTTTTGCCACGGCGTCAGAGGTGGCATATCACAGCCTGATGACAGAATGTAATTAGGATATTTAGCACATCGCTCAAGCAAGGCAAGTGTTGCTTCTCGTACCGTTTCGGGTGTGCCCATAAGCAGTGTGCCTGCCGGGTCAACGTTGCCCATGACAACGGTGTCTGCGGGGACCTTCTCCAGAATATCCTTTTCCATATCAACGGCGTTTCCAAAGTGATACGCCGCCGCGCCTGTGCTGAGTATTGAGTCCAGCATACGAGGGACATTGTCGCCGCAGTTATGATATATGATCACAAAATCATCATCCTGCGTTTTGTCAATTATTTTCTTTACATATGGTGATGAGAATTCAGCCTCCAGCGAGGGAGACAACAAGCCTGCTACAGGCTCTGCCATAACGATGCCGTGAGCACCTGCGGACTTATATTCCTTGGCATATTCGATAAGGAACTGCGTTGCTTTATCCAATACGAGATGTACCATGTCGGGATCATCATAGCAGTCGATCATTATTTCGGATACGTCAAGCAGTCGTGCTGACAGTGAGAACGGACCTATCATACCTGCAAGCACGGGACGGTCGGTGATATCTTTGACCGCTTGTTTGACAGCGTCTATGTATATGCCCGTGCGTCCGCTGCCGACCGCGGGAACACATAACGCCTCCGCCTCATCCATATCGTTTATGAGTCTGCCCTTTACAGTGGGCACCTCGTCATCGGATATGCAAACGGTAGCGCCAAAACACTCGGCTTCCACCGATAAGTCCATAAAACTGACTGCAGCCGACGCATCCGTCATATCGGCTACCGCCTTCATGCCCTTGGCTTGAAGCGCGCTGTCCGCGATGAGCTCTTTGACACTTACGCCTAAAAGACTGACGCAAGGAAAGGACAGCAGCGGCAACGGCTTTTTGTATCTATCGTCTGAAAATCTATCGATCCACGACTTCATAATTACACCTTTATGTTTTTGATCTGATCGGCATAATACTGCACAAGCTCGAATTTTGAGCCGGGCATAAGTCTGTGGTCGGGACAGGGAATAAAGCCGCCCAGCGAGAACAAACGCTTCATGCGCTCGATCTCGGCGTCAACTGCTGACTTATCCTTGCGGAAGGCGGTCTTATCCATACCGCCAACACCCAGCAGCTTTTCGCCGTACAGCTTACGCGCGGGCTCAAACTGGTCGCCCCAAATTCCTATCTCAATGGGAAACAAAACATTTACTCCGGTTTCGATCCATGTAGGGATCAGCTTTTCGGTGACGCCGTCGCAGTCCAATGAGATAATATCTATTCCGTATTTGTGGCACAGCTCGTTGCGCTTTTTGTAGTGCTTGGCGCATAGCTCGTTGAATATCTCGGGCGAGAGCAGAGGACCGCTCTTGTAGCATATGTCCTCCCAATAATGTGCGAAATCAAAGCGCGCACCCGTAGCAAACACAGCCTCGGCGCATTTATACTGCATATCGGCGAATGTATCTACAATATCGGCAAAAAGATCCTCGTCCTCGTCATAGAGAAGATAACTCATGCCCATGACGGTGGTGATATCTCGTATAGTTCCCATGACGCTGCCTACGCGAAGTCCCATGGGACGCTCCATATCGCGGGTCTCGTTAAAATTCTTGAAGAATTCGGTGTTTATTCGTTCGGGAACAAACTGCATTTTGGGCTTGAAAAGCGTTTCAAATGCCTCGCGATCTTTGAGAAGATAATCGTCCTCCGACGGAATGGAAACAATGCCCGGCTTTATTCTTTCGATAACGCCTTTGGGGGTCAGTATACGGTGAGAGCCATCCGGGAGCACCTCCAGCACTTTTTGTTCAAATGCAGGGAAGAGACCTATGTTGGGAGATACATTGTTGCTCCAGTTACAGTCCCATCCCAAGATCACGTCCAGCTCTTTTTGAGCGGGTGAGCTGTCACGCACGGCACCCTCTGCCATTTCTTTTGTGATGTGCCCCTGTTCTGCCCATTCTATAAGTAACTCTTTCCAATAACCGAAATGGACGGCGGGGATGCGATCGGTGTCTTTATAATGCAGGATGTTCATACAACGTTCGCGTGTCGTCATTTTTAGTCCTCCAAACAAATATCAGAAAATTTATGACTTGCAATAATTTACCGCTGCCTCTGCCGCGCTTGCCGCGTCAATTGTGTAGCAATCAGCACCTATTTTATCGCAATATTCCTGTGAAACGGGAGCTCCGCCAATCATTATTTTAACCTTGTCGCGTATGCCTGCCGCCTCAGCCGCCTTTACGACATCCTCCATCACGCCCATTGTGGTGGTGAGCAGAGCGGAGCAGCAAATGACCTGACAGTTCTGTTCGATAGCTGTCTGTACAAATGCCTCGGGAGAAACGTCGGTGCCAAGGTCAACGACCTCAAGTCCTTTGCCCTCCATCATCATTTTGACAAGGTTTTTGCCGATATCGTGAAGGTCGCCCTGAACGGTGCCGATGCAAACTTTGCCTGTAGCAACAACTCCGCTCGCAGCCAGAAGCGGTTTGAGTATCTGCGCACCCATATTCATGGCTCTTGCCGCAACAAGCACCTCGGGCACGTAAATTTCGTTGTTCTTGAATTTTTCGCCAACAATGTTCATACCCGCAACAAGACCGTTGTTGAGTATTACCTCGGGATGTATGCCTGCTTCAACTGCCTGAGCTACAAGTTCTTTGACAATTTTGGATTTGCCTTTTTGAAGGTTTTCGGAAATGTCGTTTAAGATAGTCATGGCGTGGTTCCTTTTCGATATATTATTTGTAATTATTTGTCGGATTTCTTTTTACGTGATACTATTGCTACGCTGAAAATGGACACAATGGCAATGGGCAGAGCAGATATACTGCTCTTGCAGCCGCCGTTGTCGGGTTGTTCTACCGTGAATTTTTCACTTCCCGCTGCGCCGCAAGCACAGGACTTATAATATTCATTTTCTGCTACCATATATTTAGCATCCTGAACCTCGCGGTCAAATACGTGAGGTGCGGTGTCGCCGTAGCTCATGGAGCAAGAACTGCAAACGGCTTTGGCTGTACAGCTTGCCGTGCCGCCGCTGTGAGCCTGTTTGGAGGCTTCGTCTACAGCTTCGCAGTCGGCGCATTTGTTCCAATGGTATTCGGCGTCGGACTGTTGAGTGGAGAAGTTGTGGGGAAGAGTTTCACCTGCGATAAACAGCGTGTACACTTCTTGATCGGCTTGACTTGCACCGCAGACACAGCTGAAATAATATTCTGCAGGTTCTGTACAGGTTGCAGGTTTTATCAGGTATGCATCGGTTGCTGTTTGTTGATCGAAAATGTGTTCGGTAGGAGCAACATATCCCTCGCCGCCGGATGCCAGCCATGCGTCAAGCGCGGCTTTGTCGCCGATGGGTTTGAGAGCCTCGCTGTCGGCAAAGTAGTTGTCGCAATGGGCGCAGGACCAGTATTCCTTGTGGCCTGCGGCGGTGCAGGTGGGAGCTAACGCCTCGACTTTTTTCAGTCCGTGGGTATCCAAATATTTGGCTTCAATTATAACGTCGCCCTCGGGCATTACGAATGATGTCTGCGCGGAATATTCGTTGCCGAGCAAGAGGTTGCCGGAATAGACCGACCACTTGAAAAATGATTTGTTTACAGGCGTGTTTACGGGAGCTATCGTTATCCAGTCTCCGGCCTTTGCTTGAAGGACTACTTCGTTGTTGAGCTTGGCTTCGCCGCCCGTGATCTTGATGTTGTAGGGTATTTTATCGGCGGGGGTGGCCTCAAACACGATGCTTCTCTGATATGCCGCGCCGTAGGCTACGCTTGCGGTATCGCCGTTAATGGTGTACACCGTGTTTTCATCGAGAACGGTATTGCCGACGGGCGAGAATTCAATTCGCATTTCATACTTATAGCCCTCAACAAATTCGTCGTTTTTGGACATGATCGTTTTTGTGACTACATCGTACCAGCTTACGATTACGGCTGTATACAGCGTATCATCGTCAACGGAAACATCAAAGCAAGGCTTTTGACCGGCAACGGGGGCTGTCACATCGGCGTTGACCACCGTAGAGGCACCGCCCGGAACGTCTCCGGTGTACCCGTACATGATGGGATAGCCGTTACAGTAAAGGTCCTTCTGCGAAGGAGCATACGCATATATTATTATGCCGGGGGAGAGGTTGAAGCGGTAGGTGTCGTTTTTTGTTTTGTCAGTGCTGTTTGTACGCACCATAAAAAGTGAGGAAATGGGGGTACTACCGTCAACGTCGCAGTTGGTTATGTCCACAAGATAGTTGGTGCCGTTGAGGTTTACAATGTTCCAGGAGTGCGCGCCGTTTCCGAGACCGCCCACAACCGTACCGTGAACGGTATAGCAAGCTACCTTGCCGTCAAATTCGGAAATATCACAAAGATACTGAAACGCTTTGGCATAGCCTTCGCACATTACGTTAGTGTTTTTGTCGCCGTCAAAGACGTACAGCAGTTGAGACGCATTTCCAAAGACAGCGTCCTTGGCGGTGGCATCTTCGTTATAGCTAACAAGCTCACATATTTTTTTGTAATACGCCTCGAGCTTCTGACGGTCGGTCTTGTCCTTGTTTTGCCGGACTATCTCCTTTGCGTTGGCAACGGCAATGTTGGCAAGCGTTGTCTTTGCGGGATCGACAGTATATTCGGCGCTTCCGGAAAAGTCCTTTGAAACCGAAAAGTATACCGTGATGGAAGAAATACTTATTTCGGTGTCGGTGGCTGAGATATTGTAGCCTACCGAAATGCCTTCTGTGTAATCAAACCAGTACAGCTCATAGGGAAGGTCGGCTTGGAGACAGTAAAGAACCTTAAGCATGTCTACACGCTGATTGAATTTTTGCGAGAGCGCGCTTTGCGCGGCGGCGCTTATTGTACCGTTTTCGGTTATGGCGCAGCCGAGCTCTTGTGACGTCCATTTGAGTGTGGAAACTCCTGCCGAGACGGACAGAGCGGACGAGGTGCTGGTTCCGCTCGCCACTGCTGCGATTTGCGGTTTTAGGGCATCGTATATCTCTTTTTCAACACTGCCCTTGGCAAGACGGCTTCCTGCGTGATCTGCGGCTGAAGCAGACACTGCCAGTATACACAGCATAAGTGCAAGTGCGGCTATTGCGAATATGATTTTTTTCATTTTTCTTTCTTTTCCTTTCTTAAAATAAGTTTTTAATGACTTATATATATAATCGTTAAATCTGCAAAAAAGTTCCATATTTTTAAAAATTACTTATTTTTATTGTATCATATGGGAGGGGCTTTGTCAACAATCAAGTATACATAAAAATAGTGCGCACAACAGCCGAGCTGTTGTGCGCACATTATGAGATCATTTTTTAATTACGTCAGGCATCTGACCGTCTGCCAGCGTGCCGGGAGTGGGGTTTTTCCTGGAGCTTTTGACTTTAGCTGTCATTGTATAATCGGTGGGGTAGTTGTAGATAACAGAGCGGTCGGCAAGCGCGTCCAGATCGCCGCCCCAGTTGTACCAAGCGCGTGCAACCACTGTAGAGCCCGTGAGGATCTCAAGTTGAACGGGGTTGGTGTGCGGAATGTTCGCGCCCTTGAGTCTTACAATGTCCTTGCCTTCAACAAGAGATGTCTTGAAGTGGCTGTTGAAGTCGGCGACTGTAAGCTTGTTTGTGTCGGAGACCATCCAGATGACCAGCGTGGAGTGGGGCTGTATCTTTCCGCTGAGCTTCCACGTGTTTGCTTCAAGGTCGGCAGCCTTGGCGCCTGCTTTTTTGTAATAACGCATAGTGAACTTGGACAGGTCGATGACAGAGTCGCTGTTATTGTAAAGTTCTATAAACTCAAATGAGTCTGCCGCGCCTCCGCGGGCGGTGAGGGGAAGTATCTCGCTGAAGTATATGTTGGAGATCTCCATGTATCTTACAGCACCGTATTGCTTGCCGTCCTGCTCTGCAGCGGCTACTGCATATACACGGGGTGTAGCGGCAGCATATTTTACGTCGGCATATACGGTAACGGTGGCACCCGGTGCTATGCTGTCAAGACGCACGGTCTCCACGGCTTTTTGTCGGGGCTTGATGAAGCCGCTTGTGGCTGAGAGGAAGAATTCCACCTCCACATTGACCATTTCCTTTGCTGTGTTGTTGGTAACATTAGCGTATACGCGGTAGTCTTTGACGTCGGACGAACCGGTAATGAGGTCGTGGGAGAGCTCGCTCATAGTAAGATGCTCGCGGTTTTCGATCCAGATGGGAGCTGTGTAGCACCATGTGTTACCCGATTCAACCTTGACGTAATAATAGTCATAATGAGGAGGCAGGTCAAGCTCAAATGTATATTCTTTCTTTGTGCCAACTGCTTTATAGGCAACAATTATTCCATCCTCCGCGATAATGGAAATTGTGCCGAGACCTTGCGGCTTTTCGGTGGAAAGCTGAACGCTGAAATGCAGATTGTCGGGGTTATCAAGACGGCTGCCCATCCACTCATCGTTGATCTTGTAATATATCTTCAGCGTTTTATCGGATGTGGTGTATGTGCGGTTCTTCTTAAACGCTTCAATAATATTCTGACGTGTGAGCGCGGGAGCCAGAGCGTAGCCGCAGTATTCGTAGGCGTTACCCCAGTTGGCGCTGTGGTTGTCCTCGTTGTAGATTGGGGAGGTGTGCCAGCCCTTGGTGAGCGACAGCGCATATTCATAGTTTGCAACGTTTTTACTCTTTATTTCGCTCAGATTGACAACGGAATCTGCTTCCTCCGAATACAGATCGTATTCAATGAAGTTGCCCCAGGTATAGCCGGGATGGTTGAACATAACAACCGCGTTTTCGTCACGTGCCATCAGCGTGTAGTATTGACGCAGGGGCAGGGAATTCAGAGTCAGCGAGCCGTAGTTAATGGTGTTAAGGTGACCGTAATAGCCTGTTTTTATGTTGTAGGTTTGTTCATAGCCGTAGAGCGCGACAAATTTGCCGGGTTCATTGTAAGCGTCAGCGTTGGGAATGTGACTGTTCTGATATACGCTGTTGGCAAAAGAGTTTGAGTGGTCGGTGACCGAGAAAAAGTCAAGCTTTGCTACGTCGCGTGCGTATTTATACGCTTCTTGTATTGTGCTTTGACCGTCGGAGTCCGAGGTGTGGGCGTGGACCTCACCTGAGTACAGATTCATAACAGAGCCGTCGCCGCAGGAGAAGGTAGTTTCATATACCTCTACGTCGCCGTTGTTGTTAGCCAGTGCAAGCAGAACTATGTGGTCGCCAGCCTCAACGGTATGCTCGGTAAGTGTAACTACGCCGTCACTCCAAACGGCCTTGTCGGTTACGTCCTCGCCGCTGATGTAAAGGCGGGAGTCCTTGGTGTTTACCTTTTTGGCATCAAAGGTGTACGCGAGAGAGGGAGTGTAGACGTCTTCGTAGTAGTAATACTTTTCGGGGTACTGGGACAGCACCTCGGGACCTGCCGCAGAAGCGAAGTCAAGTGCTTCATCAATGACGAGGTAGCCGTCGGTAATGCTGAACGCTTTGAAGTAATTGACGGCATCAAGCACAGCGTCGTATGTTTTGCCGCTAAGCAAGATACTTTTACCGTCAATCTTAACGGTGTAGTTGGACGCCGAGGCACTGTCGGGTGTGGCGATGACTATCTTGTATTCGGTGGCGACAGTATCCGTATCGGGGATAGCGGTGAGCTTTGCGTCGGGAACTGCGTTGTTTATATAAGCTATCAGTGCTTCGGCAGCAGCTTTCAGCTTGCTATCGGCAATGGGGTAAACTACCGTACAGACCGTTTCAAGCTCGGGACCGGCCAAAATCAATCCGTCGGGCAGTACGGGCTCGGGAACTGCGGTGGTTTCTTCGACTGTTGCTGTAGTAACAATCGATTCCGGTGTGATTGCTGTAGTCGTGTCCTGAGGAACTGTGGTGTCATCCGGTATGCTCGGCTGGCAGGACACCAGAGTAAGCAATGCCATTGCAAGCGCAATGATAGATATCAAGCGTTTAGTTGTTTTAGGCATAATATACCTCCTGAAGATGAATTTATTTGATTATATCATTGAAACTGTACAATGTCAATGATTTGATAAAAATTATTGACATTATTGTGTCGGCGTGGTATCATTATCTGGATAAATCGAAAGGGAGACACATAAATGAAAAAACAATGGACAATAAATTCGGGCGAAGCCATACATACCGTCAAATACAGACGTAATATTTTCGGTGTTGCGCACGTAGAGATAGACGGCGATGAATTTCCTCTGGGACGCATCAGTGCTCTCAAGGAACGCCGCGAGGCTTTTCGCGTTGGTGACAGCCAGTGCATACTGTCAATGAAGGGCGGACGCGCCGACGTCATATCCAACGATTGCGAGGTAGCCGTTGTCTGAAAACAAATAAAAATGCGGTCAGGACCTGAGTCTTGACCGCATTTTTATTTGATAACTTCGAGTATAGCTTAAATTAGTTGAGCTCTGCGAAGTACTTGATGGTGCGAACCATCTGGCTGGTGTAGGAGTTCTCGTTGTCGTACCAAGCAACTACCTGAACCTGGTAAGTATCGTCGTCGATCTTAGCAACCATGGTCTGAGTAGCATCGAACAGAGAACCGTAGGTGATACCGATGATATCGGAGGAAACCAGCTCTTCCTCGGTGTAGCCGAAGGAAGCGGAAGAAGCAGCCTTCATAGCAGCGTTGATGCCTTCCTTGGTTACGTTAGCACCCTTAACAACAGCTACCAGGATAGTGGTAGAACCTGTGCAGGTGGGAACACGCTGAGCGGAGCCGATGAGCTTACCGTTGAGCTCGGGGATAACAAGGCCGATAGCCTTAGCAGCGCCGGTGGAGTTGGGAACGATGTTCTGAGCAGCAGCGCGAGCACGGCGGAGGTCACCCTTTCTGTGAGGACCGTCGAGAACCATCTGGTCACCGGTGTAAGCGTGAACGGTGGTCATGATACCGGACTGGATAGCAGCGTAATCGTTAAGAGCCTTAGCCATGGGAGCGAGGCAGTTGGTGGTGCAGGATGCAGCGGAGATGATCTGATCATCAGCGGTAAGAGTTTCGTTGTTAACGCTGAATACGATGGTCTTGAGGTCGTTGCCTGCGGGAGCGGAGATAACTACCTTTTTAGCGCCTGCGTTGATGTGCGCCATGGACTTCTCCTTAGAGGTGTAGAAGCCGGTGCACTCAAGAACAACGTCAACATCGAGAGCGCCCCAAGGACAGTTGTTAGCGTCCTTTTCAGCATAGATCTTGATGGTCTTGCCGTCAACAGTGATGCTGTCTTCGCCTGCTTCAACGGTGTGACCGTCGTAACGACCCTGAGCGGTGTCGTACTTGAGAAGGTGAGCGAGCATCTTGGGGCTGGTGAGGTCGTTGATAGCTACGATTTCGTAACCCTCTGCGCCGAACATCTGACGGAATGCGAGACGACCGATACGGCCAAAGCCGTTAATAGCAACTTTTACTGACATTTTTGGAATCCTCCGTTTATTTATATTTTTTGATTTTACAGTTATAGGTCAGGAAAACATTCCCACCCAAATACATATTATATCCTAAAACTTCAAATTGTACAAGACCTTTGATGAAAAAATATCAAATTTGTTAGTTTGTTAATTATTTTCAAATTAAATAAACGCTTTGTGTGCAAAATAACGATAAAAATGTTTAGTTTAGAGGTTAGTTTGGGCAGGGAAGAACTTTTTTCGCTTTTTTATAGTCAAAAAAACGAATCCGGGAAGTGCCGAAGCCCGCCTCAATCGGCGAGGATCTCCCAGTATTCTCCACAGCCATTCAAGCTTGACATTTCTGACAAACGCAGGCGCGCGGCGCACGTCGCCCGACCACACGTCAAGAGAGCCGCCCAGCGCCATAGCCACGCGGACCGCGCCAAGCTCGTTTTTGTTGTCGGCTATCCAGCGTTCCTGACGCGGAAATCCGAGGCAGACTATGAGCAGCTGCGCCCCCGATTCCCGTATGCGTGACTTGAGAGCCGCTTCTTCGTTGCCGCCGCTCTCAAAATATCCGTGGTGCGTTCCGACTATGGCAAGACCGGGAAAGCGTTGCTTCAGTCGCTCTGCGGCGCGGTCTGCCACGCCCGGCTTGCCTCCCACAAGAAACACGCCAAGTCCGTTTTCTGCAGCCGCCTCCAGCGCCGCCTCACCCAGCTCTATTCCCGCGACCCGCTCGGGCAGAGGTGTGCCCAGTTGGCGCGCTGCCCACACAGTACCCACGCCGTCGGCGGTGTTTATGTCTCCTGAACTCAGGAGCTCGGCGAGTGTCTTGTCACATGAGGCTCGGTATATCATTTCGGCGTTGGGTGTGAACACCGCGGCGAGAGGTGAAGCGTCCTGAGTCAGCTGCCGCTTTATTTTAGCTTTTGCTTGATCAAATGACAGCCTGTCCACGCCCACTCCGTGTATATATATGCGCTCATCCCGCCATATTTGTGCCATAATCGTGAAATCTCCCTTGACAATACGCAAATAATGTTTTATAATATATTGTTAATAGAATTTGTAAATACTATTCATCTTCGAGAAAGGTACTTTATAAAATGGCAAAGGATAAAAAAATGGTAGAGCAGATCACGTCTATGGACGTTGATTTTGCTCAGTGGTACACCGACGTAGTTAAAAAGGCAGAGCTGATGGACTATTCCAGCGTTAAGGGCTGTATGATATTTCGTCCCTACGGCTATGCCATTTGGGAAAACATCCAGAAGGATCTGGACGCTCGTTTCAAGGCACTCGGCCACGAGAATGTCTACATGCCTATGTTCATTCCAGAAAGCTTGCTGGAAAAAGAAAAGGACCACGTTAAGGGCTTCGCTCCCGAATGCGCGTGGGTAACCATCGGCGGCGAGACAAGGCTCAGCGAAAAGCTGTGTGTTCGTCCTACATCCGAGACGCTGTTCTGCGAGCATTTCAAAAATATAATTCAGTCCTACCGCGACCTGCCCAAGCTGTACAACCAGTGGTGCTCGGTAGTTCGTTGGGAAAAGACCACCCGTCCTTTCCTGCGTACCTCCGAATTTCTGTGGCAGGAGGGTCACACCATGCACGAGACTGCCGAGGAAGCAAAGCAGGAAACACTGCAGATGCTCAAGGTGTATGAGGACTTTTACCGTGAGTCGCTGGCTATCCCCGCTATTACGGGTCAGAAGACCGAAAAGGAAAAGTTTGCGGGCGCTGAGGCAACCTATACCATCGAGCCCATGATGCACAACGGCGTAGCACTGCAGGGCGGAACAACTCACTATTTCGGCGACGGATTTGCCCGCGCCTTCGACATTACCTTCACAGGCCGTGACAACAAGGTCTGCTATCCGCACCAGACCTCCTGGGGCGTTTCCACCCGTATGATCGGCGCTATCATTATGACTCACGGCGACGACAACGGTCTTATTCTGCCTCCCGCTATCGCTCCCATTCAGACAGTTATCATTCCTATCGCACAGCATAAGGAAGGCGTGCTTGAAAAGGCGGGCGAGCTGTATGACAGACTCAAGAAGATCGGTCTGCGCGTAAAGCTGGATGACAGCGATCAGTCCACCGGTTGGAAGTTCTCGCAGTATGAAATGAAGGGCGTTCCCATGAGAATCGAGATCGGTCCCAAGGATATGGAGAACAATTCCTGCGTTCTGGTCAGCCGCGTAACAAGAGAGAAGAAGTTTGTATCTCTTGATAATCTTGAGGCAGAGGTTGAGGCAATGCTGCGTCAGGTATATGAGGAGCTGTGCGATCGCGCACGCACCAACCGCGAGCAGAAGACCTATGACGCTACAACTCATGAGGAGTTCCTTGATATCGCTGAAAACAAGCCCGGCTTTATCCGTGCAATGTGGTGCGGTGACTCCGAGTGCGAGGATAAGCTCAAGGAGGAGACCGGCGGCGTCAAGTCCCGTTGCATCCCCTTTAACGAGGAAAAACTCAGCGACGTTTGCGTTTGCTGCGGCAAGCCTGCAAAGCACATGGTCGTCTGGGGCAGACAATATTGATCGCTGACAAGTGAGAAGCTTTCGTGATATAGCAGGCGAGTTTATCGCAAACGTCAAAAAAATGGACTTTGCGTTGCTCGCCGCTACGAGCGCACTTTCGCTTATCAGTATTTTGACGCTGGTAGGCGGTTATGAAAATTTCGGTGTCAAGCGCATCGTGATGCAGACGGGCGCTACCGTTGTGGGCATGGTATTTATGTTTGTTATCGCAAGCATAGATTACCGCGTTGTGGCGCAAAAGCTGGGACTCATACTTATCGGAGGCTCGGCGCTGCTACTGATAATTACGCTTATTTTCGGTACCAGCGAGGGTGAAAACAAAAGCTGGCTGTATCTGCCGCTGATACCCTTCGGTATACAGCCCTCCGAGTTTATCAAGGCGTGCTTTTTGCTCAGCTTCGGTCAGCATCTGTTTTTGGTGCGTGAGAAAATAAACAAGCCCAAGCAATTGCTGTTTTTACTTGTTCACGCAGGCATATATATCGGACTCATTCTGCTGTCGGGTGACCTTGGCGTTGCGCTGGTTTACACGGGTATCTGCGCCGTGATGATGTTTTGCGCAGGACTTAGTATGTGGTACTTTGCAGGCGCCGTCGGCGCGGTGGGTATTGCGTCGCCCGTGCTGTGGAAGCTTTTGCGTGAGGACCAGAAGCAGAGAGTGCTTGTGGGTTTCAATCCCGACATTGACCCGCTGGGCAAGGGATTTCAGCCCATAAAGAGCCGTTCGTCCGTGGCAAACGGAGGATTCTTCGGCAAAGGAATGTTTGGCGGAAGTGTTTACCAGACCTACGCCGCCTCCCATACCGACTTTATTTTCGGCACCGTGTGCGAAAAGTTCGGCTTTATTGGCGCTGTTGCTGTGATAGGACTGCTCATATTTATCGTTGTGCGCGTTATAAAGCTGGCACAGCTGACGCGGCGCGATTGCGGCACGTTTGTTTGCATAGGCTTTGCGGCTATGATAATCGTCCAAGCGGTTGAAAACATCGGTATGTGTCTGGGTATGCTGCCCGTTGTCGGCATTACCTTGCCGTATATGAGCTACGGCGGCTCGTCCGTGCTTGCCATATATATTATCACAGGCGTTGTACAAAGCGTGGCGGTGCACAGAAACCGTTTTCACGTTCAGGCATAAAATAAAAATTAATTGGTATAAAAAGACTCCTGCTCGAATATATTGCAACAGAAAAGCAATTTCGAGCAGGAGGTTTTTTACATATGTTCATTTATTCCGTAAGGGCGGGGACGCTGAAATTTGTGGGTGTTATTTGTGTGGCGCTGGTGGCGCTGATAACCATTATAGCATTCGTGCCGGGTGTGGATGGCGCAGTCGCAGATACAAACGCGGGAGCCGCCGCGTCGGGCGAGCAGAGCATAAGGTACGACAAAATAAAGGGCGCTGACGACGTAGCAGGCTTTCTCGGTCAGTTTGGATGGGAGGTCAAGAGTGAGCCGGTGGAGGTCAAGGATGTGGTGATTCCGTCTGAGTTTGACCGCGTATTTACAAGCTACAACGAGATACAGAAGCAGCAGGGGCTTGATCTGTCAAAGTACCGCCGCAAGAACGCCACGCGCTACACCATGGAAATAACCAACTACGGCGAATATAACGGCAAGGTCTATGCCAATATTATCGTCTATAAAAACAAAGTCATCGCGGGCGATATCTGTTCCGCCGATATGACAGGGTTTATGCACGGATTTGACGTTAAATAAAGAGATCCCACGGCGCAAAAGCGCCGTGGGATGCGTTTATTTTTTTCCCAGCTTGGCAAAAAACTTGAAGGTCAGCGGCCATACAAGTGCTGCAAACAGCACCAGCGCCGCATAACGAATGGCGTGTGCGGGCATAAAGTCCGCGCCGAAGATAGGCTTCAGGATTGCCTTGAAGCCCTCCTTGATGCCAACAGCCAGCGCAAGTCCGACGACCAGCTTGATTATCTGCGCCCACCAGACCGCCTTTGTGTCGAATTTAATGTACTTGCGCTCAATGGGATAAGCTATGCACATGCCGCCGATAGCGCCCAGAAGCGTGTATGCGTTTTTTGTGCCCGACGCAAGATTGTGGGGATCAACGTCGGCAGGGAACTTATACAGCTCAACGAACAGCGTATATGCTATCGCAACAGCAAACAGTGCCCAGAGAAAATAATTCATCTTATGGGGATCGCGGCGGAAATAGTTAACGAGGGGTGTCATTACCGCGATAAGCGCGATGGCGATCAGGAACGACACGCCAACGTCAAGCGGCGTGTGTACGCCGAGATACATACGCGACAGAGAAACCAGCACGGCAAGGACTATGCAAACTATCTGTACCGCGCGGCGGCGTGACGTGACGGCTACCGAGCCGAAGGTGCCCACAGCGTTTTGGGTGTGACCCGATGGGAAGGAGTAGCCGGTTGCCGCCTCGCGTGCGCTCTCGACTATGGTAAAGTTGGGGTCTTTGACCCAGGGGCGGGGGATACGGAACGCCAGCTTCAAGAACTGATTTATGATAGTGCCCACAAATCCCACGCACAAAACAAGGTATCCGCGGTATTTGTCCACGCACCAGAACATAAGCATTGCCACCGCCATGAACAGTATTTCATCGCCGAAATACGTTATGACCGACATGAATGCGTCAAGCACGGGATTGCGTATCTTTTCAAGTAAATACAAAAATTCCATTTTGAAGTCCTCGCTTTTTTAGGATTGGTTTATTTTATCATGTGAGAAGGGCGTTTGTCAAGATGTATTGATAACAGGCGCGGCTGTTTTGACGGATTCCTCCAATTTATAGGGGACGATGCGATATTCCGCGCACAAAAATTCTTGCAAAGAATGTGCGGATGTGTTATACTTATTAAAAGAGCATATTGTAAAAACAAGGAGCTATTTATTGTATTTGCATTTATTTGAGGAGGCAATAATGAAGAAAAAATGGGTGTTTGTCATACCAACGTTGCTGATTGCCGTAATAATAGTATTAGGTATAGTATGCTTGCGAAATTATAACTTTTTTAACCTGTCGCCTCAGGTTGCCAAAATGTTTACCGGACAAGACCCCGCGGCTTTTTGCGAAAGTAACGGAGAAACTTCATCGCTGTATCAAATGTTCGTTTATGCAAAGGTAAGCAGTAAAGGCAATTTGATTTTAATTATGACTGACGAGCAGGTTGAAAATTGGAAGAATTCTGATTTCTATTTTCAATTATTACAAAAGATCGTCGGAAATAAACGTCAGGTCGTATCCGAGGTCATCCCGCCTACAGACCCGGTTCTTGAAATCTTTTATAAGGATGCCGATAAATGCGGATATGCAGTTTCAGATGATTATACTCAAGTATATGCGGATGAAGACAGCTTATCGATATATTTTCCCATGCTTCCGTACCCATGCATTGCCATGCAGGTCTTATCTGGGAAACCGAGTGATGAAATTTGTTATACATACGTTGAATACGATGAGGCGGGCAATATAGTTAAGGAATATATTTGGCCGGATGATTTTAAATAAAATTGTTATTAGCGTTTCAGCCGCCCGACCGGGCGGCTTTTTGGTGCATTTCTTTTTCTGATTTGTAGGGGAGGATGCCCACATCGTCCCGAAAATGTAAGCATTAATTAAACCTCACGGTTGC